>CASEKM010000075.1 GCA_949288405.1 uncultured bacterium
CGCCTATCGTGCGGGAGGAGCCGGCCTGTGTCGGGGGAGCGTGGAAATACACCCGGCTCCTCACGCCTTCCGGGCCGAGGGCTTGAATTTGAAGAACACATAGAAGGACAGGAGCACGCTGAACACGTCCGCCGTAACCTGGGACCAGACCAGCCCGTACATCCCGAAGAGGCGGTTCAGGAGGAACAGCATGGGGATGTTGAAGCCCAGCCACCGGACCACCCCCAGGAACAGGGAGACCCGGCCCCGGCCGAAGGCCTGAAACAGGTAGACGGTGAAGAAGCTCAGGAACATCAGCGGCGTGGCCAGCACCCGGACCCGCAGGAACTGGGAGGCCAGCTCCACGGTCTGCTGGTCCCCGATGAACAGGTGGACGAACTGGACGGCGAACAGCTGGTAGAGCAGGATGCTGACCGCGGCGATCACCAGTCCCAGCCGCCGGGCCAGGCGGATGGTGTCGTCCATGCGCTTCTGATTCCCCGCTGAGTAGCTGTAGGCCACCAGGGGCATCATGCCCTGGCAGATGCCAATGCCCACGTTCAGGGGGAAGCGCTCCACCTTCAGCACGATGCCGATGGCCGCCAGGGCCAGGTCGTGGTAGGAGACCATCAGCTTGTCCAGGACCACATAGTCCAGGTCGAACAGGAAGGTGGAGACAGCGGAGGGGATCCCCACCCCGAACACGGCCAGCATGTTTCGCCGGCGGGGCAGGCCGGCCCCGGGGCGGAAGGTGATGACGGAGTCCCTCCCCATCCGCAGCAGCACGGTGACAAAGAAGAGCAGGGCGGCGCAGTTGGACAGGCAGGTGGCGATCCCCGCGCCCAGCACCTCAAAGCCGTCGGGCAGCAGCACGAACATGAACAGGGGGTCCAGGGCGATGTTCAGAAGGCCGCCCAGGATGATCCCCGCTCCGGCCTCTTTGGAGCGGCCAATGCTCCGGATCAGGTTGGACAGCACATTGGAGAGCACGGTGGGGACGCCGCCCAGGACGATGACGCACAGGGCGTACTGCCTGGCGTACTGGTAGGTATTCTCCCCAGCCCCCAGCAGGGTGAGGATGGGCTCCATAAACAGCGCGATGACCGCGGCAAAGAGCGCCGCGATGAAAAGGCCCAGGTAGAGGGAGAAGGCGCTGACCCGCCTGGCCTCGTCCTTCTGGGACTGCCCCAGCAGGCGGGAGATCAGGGAGCCGCCGCCGATCCCCGCCAGCCCGGCCAGGCACAGGGAGATGTTGAACACGGGCAGGATCAGCGAGGTGCCCGCCACCATATAGGGGTTGTTGGTCTGTCCCACGTAAAAGGTGTCCGCCATGTTGTAGATCAGGACGATCAGCTGGCTGGTCACAGCCGGAAGGACCATCTTCCGCAGGGCGGCGGAGACGGGGAGGTCCCGAAAGATGTCCTCCCGGGCTGTCGTTTCCTTTGCCTGCATGCACAACACCTGCCTGTCCGCTGAGTTTACGGTACCATCATATCACAAAACGGCAGATCCGGCCACGGGAAACGAAAAATTTTGCGGCGGGGCGGCCGCGGGGCGGACACCGCCGGGGATATGGAGCGGGGGCGGCCCCGCCCTTTTACTGCGGAGGCTTGCCCGCGTGCTTTGCCCGGCAGATGAGCTGGGTCATGGTGCCCATGGGACAGTAGACGCACCAACTGCGGGGCTTGAACAGGACCATGGTGGCCAGCCCCAGAACGGAGGAGGTCAGCATGACGCTGTAGAAGCCGAAGGCGAACTGGGCCGCGCCGGGGTGCAACAGCGTCCCATGGTACGCCCAATGCCAGGGCAGCCGGAAGGTCCACAGCAGGGTGACCACCTGGCTCAGCTCCCGAGCGCCGGCAAAGACCAGATAGGTGTTCCACAGCATCAGGAAAAACATCGTCAAGAAAAAGACCAGAAAGCCGAATCGGAAGGCCCTGCTCTTCATCCACGCGGGAATATCTTTTTTCCGGGACAGGCCGAAGCGTCCGCCCAGCAGGCCGAACAGCTGTCCCCGGCCGCAGTACCGGCTGCAGTAGCCCTTGGTGCCGAAGACCCCGGAGATGATCAGCGGGATGAAGAAGCAGAGCAGGCCCAGCCAGGCAAACAGGATGTTGAAGAACCCCAGGGCGAGGTAGAGCAGCGAGACGATCCACAAATAGTCGTACCAGCGCTTCTTCATGGCTCCACCTCCCAGATCACAATGACGCTGGCCGGGCACTCCCGGGCGCACCTTCCGCAGCCCACACACCGGTCCGGGTCCACTTGGGCTGAGATGCCTCTTACGACCGCAATAGCCCGCAAGGGACATACCTTAACACAGCACCCGCAGGCTGCACAGGCCTTCTGATCCACCACGGCCCTCCGCCGCGCGTTTGCTCCACTCATAGCGTACCTCCCAGGTTTGATGGCCCCATCATACACGATGGCCGGAGGGCAATTCTGTGACCTGGTCACACAGCCTGGGCAGCAGCGTTGGGAAGAAGGCGCCAAAGGCCCGGACCGTTTGACGCGGTCCGGGCCTGTTCTGGGTCAGGTGCGTTCACCCGTTGCCTCTGGGCTGGGGCGCGGGGGCGGGCTGCTTGTCGAAAGCCGGGTTGGTGAGGTAGACGTTCTTGGCGTCCATCTTCTCCTTGCACAGCCGCAGACACTCGCCGAATCTCTGGAAGTGGACGATCTCCCGCTCCCGCAGGAAGCGGATCACGTTGTTCACGTCCGGGTCGTCGGACAGACGGAGGATGTTGTCGTAGTGGAGCCGGCGGTCCAGGGGAAGCCGGAGGCGGCGGTGGGGTAGACTCCGGTGGTGTGGTCCACAAAATAGGGTGCAAAGGCGGGACACTTGCGTACCTCTTCATCAGAGAGGTTCCGGGTGAGCTGGTGGACGATGGCCGCCACCATCTCCATATGGCCCAGCTCCTCGGTGCCGATGTCGGTCAAAAGGCCCTTGGCCTCGGCGTAGGGCATGGAGTACCGCTGGGACAGGTAGCGCATGGAGGCGCCCAGCTCCCCGTCGGGGCCGCCGTACTGGCTGATGATGAAAGCGGCCAGCTTGGGGTTGGGGGTGGAGATCTTTACCGGGAACTGGAGCTTCTTCTCATAAATAAACATCTCACTTCACCTCGTTCTGCCCATAATTCCAGGGCCACGGGTCCTGGAGCCAGCGGTAGGAGCTCCCCGCGGCGGCGCTGGTCTTGGTGATGGGGCCGTACTTGGCCTCGTACTCCGCCTTGGCGCTCTGCTCCATGGCGGCGTACTGCTTGAAGAGGTCAAAGGCCTCCGCGTCCTCCGGGTGGGTATCCAGGTAGGTGCCCAGCTCCAGCACCACAAACTCCAGAGCCTGGAGCTCCACCAGGGGGTTGGAGGGGAGGGCGCTCCCCTCCACCTTCAGGTGGAAGGGCAGGTTCAGGCCGGGAAACAGGGTGCCGTTGCTGAGGGCGTCCCCCTGGGCGTACTTTTTCGCTCCGTTCTGCTGCATGGGCACATAGGGCACCGCCAGCCCCGCGCAGGAGGGCAGGGTGCCGTAGTGGTCCGGGCAGGAGGGCAGCGGGCAGGAATTGCCGGTATCGTTGTTCAAGACAGGATTCCTCCTTGGTCGGCTTGGTTGGGAGGAGCGGCTCGGCGCCCCTCCATGCCATTCTATGTGCCGGGCGGGGAGCCGGTCCCGGGCCGGCGGGGAGGAGCGGGCGGGTTTGGGAGAAATTCAGGAAAATCAATGGGAAAAGGGCCCGCCGGGGGAGGGGCGCGGGGCAAAAAAATTTTCTCCCCGCATACCGCCCGCCCCCGGCCCATAGGCTGAAGGGGAGGTGGCGCATATGGGGAGAAAACTGGGCCTGGCGGCGGCTGTGCTGGCCGCTTTGGCGGTGGCAGGCGGTCTTTTGGGACGGGGACGCTGGGCCGGGAGCGCTCCGGCGGCGTCTCTCTCCCAGGGGACGGCGGCGTGGATCATCGACGCCGGCCACGGCGGGGAGGATGGGGGCGCGGTGTCCCCCGGCGGGGCGGTGGAGAGCCGCATCAACCTGGAGATCGCCCGGCGGCTGGACGGCATCCTGGGCTTTCTGGGGGAGAGCGCCCTCATGCTCCGGGAGGAGGACGTGTCCCTCCATGACCCGGAGGCGGTCTCCCTGCGGGAGAAGAAGGCCTCCGACCTGCACAACCGGGCGGAGGCGGCCGCCCGGTCCCCGGAGGCCACCCTGGTGAGCATCCACCAGAACACCTTTCCGCAGTCCCAATACCGGGGGACCCAGGTGTTCTACGCCCCCACAGAGGGGTCCCGGGAGCTGGCCCAGGGCATTCAGGAGACGGTTCGGGAGAGCCTCCAGCCGGACAACAGCCGGGAGAGCAGGCCCATCCCGGAGACGGTCTATCTGATGAACCATGTGCCCAACCGGGCGGTGCTGGTGGAGTGCGGCTTTCTCTCCAACCCGGAGGAGGAGAAGCTGCTCCAGGACCCGGCCTATCAGACCAAGCTGGCGCTGGCGGTGGCGGCGGGGTGTCTGGGGCAGCAGCCGGAAGGGTGTCAGTAAATTCAAAAAACGGCTGGCACGCGCCAGCCGTTTTTGCCGGGAAGAAAAACTTCCATTATTCGGCCCAATTCTCCACGTCCAGGCCGGGGACACGTTCAAATTCCCGGACGTTGTTCGTCACCACCGTCAGTCCCTCCGATTTGGCGTGAGCCGCGATCAGCATGTCCAGAGGACCGATGGGGGTCCCTCTGCTTTGTAGAAACGCGCGAATCGCTCCATATTCAGACGCGGCGGCAGCTCCAAAGGGCAGGACGCTCAGCGGCGCAAGAAACCGGAGCAGCGCCTGTTCGTTTTTTGCGGGGTTGGAGCTGTGCTTCATACCATACTCCAGCTCAGCCAAGGTGATGGACGAGATGCACAGGCCGCTGTTAAGTTCCTCCTGGAAGCGGCGAAGCACTTTTTCCGGCTTGTTTTTCATGACATAGATACAGATATTTGTATCCAACAGATAGATCATAGCGGCTCCCTCTCCTCCAAGGCGCTCTGGTCTCTTCCGTCCTCAAAAATGTCGTCTGTAAAACCATCCAGGCCCTCCAAAAAGGTTTTCCAGAGCGCATCCCTAGGGACAAGGATCACAGCCTCACCCAGCTGCTGTATCACGACTTCGTTGGTCTTGAATCGAAATTGTTTCGGCAGCCGAACCGCCTGACTTCTCCCGTTTTCAAAGATTTTTGCGGTTTCCATCGCGCTCACCTCCTATCAACAGTATATATCACGATATATATTTTAGTCAATGCCCCTATGCATCAATTTTGAAAAATTCCCGATTCGATTTTGCATTCCTGAGACCTCGTAGGGGCGGGCCTCCGCGCCCGCCCATTTGGCAAAGATTTTTGGGACAATGGGCCGGGACAGAGCCCGGCCCCTACATCATATTCAGGAACACAATGCCGAATTGGGAGAATCAGAGAAGAGGGACGGCTCCCTTGTTCCGCGCCTGTTTCGCGGCAAGAGAACCGTCCCCTTCGCTGTTGGCTGGTGTGTTACGGCGTCACCGCCCACACCCGGGCGGGCAGGCCGGTGGCCCCCTTGATGTTGGGGTAGGACACCAGGATCACCGCCCCCGCAGGGGCTACCTGGTCCAGGTTGGAGAGCAGCTCCACCTGGAGCTTTCCGCTGGAGAGGACATACCGCTCACAGGCCAGGTCCCCCGCCTGAGCGGCCAGCTGGGATGCGTCGGTGTCGATGGTCTCGTGGCCGTTGGCGGCGGCCTTGCGGGTCTCATAGATATACTTCAGGGCCTCCATGGACCAGCCGGGGGTGTGCTCGCCCCCCTCCGCGTCAAAGTTGGACAGGGCGTCCATGCTGGGCCAGCGCTTGGACCAGTCGGTGCGCAGGGCCACGAAGGCCCCCTCGGGGATGGGGCCGTACTGGGCCTCGTAGTCCAGGATGTCCTGGACGGTGACGGCGTAGTGCACGTCCGCCTTCACCTTTTCGCTCACGTCCACCACGCACAGGGGGTAGACCAGCTGCTTCACGCCATAGGCCTCGGACAGCGCGCCGTCCTTGGCGAAGTGGCCGGGAAAGTCGATGTGGGTGCCGAACTGGCCGGGGAATTTGAAGGTCTGGATCAGGCAGTCCAGCATGGGCTGCCCCCAGTCGTACACCGTCTTGGACAGCTCCACCGAGCCCTCCGGGATGCCCGCCCAGTAGGGGCTGTCGTTGTCCAGGGGGTGGGACAGCTCCACCCATTTGTACCCCTTCGCCCGCTCCAGGGCGGTCCAAAGCTCATACATGATACGCGCCTCCTTATCCATGCCGTGCATGGGAATTTGTGGTTTATTTTACCATGGGGCGGGGGCGTTGTCCAGGGATCTTTTGATAAAAACGCCGGTGGCCGTCCAACAGGCGGCCACCGGTGCGGGTACTTAGTTCAGGAAATCCTTCAGCTTCTTGGACCGGGAGGGGTGTCTCAGCTTCCGCAGGGCCTTGGCCTCGATCTGGCGGATGCGCTCCCGGGTGACGTTGAACTCCTTGCCCACTTCCTCCAGGGTGCGGGTGCGGCCGTCCTCGATGCCGAAGCGCAGCTTGAGCACCTTCTCCTCCCGGGGGGTGAGGGTGGAGAGCACCTCCACCAGCTGCTCCTTGAGCAGGGTAAAGGAGGCGGCCTCGGCGGGCTCGGAGGCGTCCTCATCGGGGATGAAGTCGCCCAGATGGCTGTCCTCCTCCTCGCCGATGGGGGTCTCCAGGGAGACGGGCTCCTGGGCGATCTTCAAGATCTCCCGCACCCGCTCCACGGGCATGGACATCTCCTCGGCGATCTCCTCGGGGGTGGGGTCGTGGCCCAGCTCCTGGAGGAGCTGGCGGGACACCCGGATGACCTTGTTGATGGTCTCCACCATGTGGACGGGGATGCGGATGGTGCGGGCCTGGTCGGCGATGGCCCGGGTGATGGCCTGGCGGATCCACCAGGTGGCGTAGGTGGAGAACTTATAGCCCTTGGTGTAGTCGAACTTCTCCACCGCTTTGATGAGGCCCAGGTTGCCTTCCTGGATCAGGTCCAAAAACTGCATGCCCCGGCCCACATACCGCTTGGCGATGGACACCACCAGGCGCAGGTTGGCCTCGGCCAGGCGCTGCTTGGCCCGCTCGCCCTTTTTGATGGCCTTGTCCAGCTCGGTCTGGACCTCCTGGGGGATCTCCTCGCCGGCGGCCTGGAGCTCAGCCAGCTGCTCCTTGGCGGCGTTGCCCGCGTCCATGGCCTGGGCCAGCTCGATCTCCTCGTCGGAGGAGAGCAGGTTCACCTTGCCGATCTCCTTCAGGTACATGCGCACCGGGTCGTCGGTGCCGAAGGAGTCCACCATGGAGTTGGGGTCCACGATCTCCTCCTCGCTGATGTCCTCCATGGCCTCCAGGGGAGGGTCCGCGTCGTCGGGCAGGTCGGGGATGTAGTCCTCGCCCACCGTGTCGATGCCCAGGTTCTCCAGGGTATCGTAGATCTTGTCCATCTGGTCGGACTCCAGGTCCATATCCTCCAGCACGTCCATCAGCTCGGAGGAGGAGAGGCTGCCCTTCTTCTTGCCCCGCTCGATGAGCTCGGCGAGCTTTTCCGAACCGGGGACGCCCTCCACCACCTTCATGATCTCAGCCTTGCCGGCCTCCAGCTTGGCCTGGATGTTGTCCGGGGCGTTCTTTTTGCCGGACTTCTTCTCCAGGATCATGGTGATGCCGTCGCGCTCAGTCATCTGGACGGGGGTCGTATCTTTCTTTTTGGTACTCATGGTGTCTCCTCCGTATATGCTTTCTTTTTCAAATTTTTCTGTTGGGCGGCCAGCAGCAGGTCGTTCCCGCTGACGCCGCTTCGTTTCAGCGCCTCGTCCCGGATGACGGCTATGTAATCCGCCAGAGAGCGGCGCCGGTTGTCCTGGGACTCCGGCTGGCTGGCCACATAGGCCAGGTGGTCCATCTCCTCGCCGGTGAGCTCCTCCGCCAGCAGGGAGAGCTGGGTGGACAGCCCGTCCCGGGCCCGGTGGAGCAGCAGTCCGTACACCTTGCCCAGCAGGGGGGAGGAGAAGTCCTCCGGGGAGAGCTGGGCCATATCCGGGTACAGGGACGGGTCCATCATCAGCAGCCGGAGCACCCCCTCCTCCGCCCGGGCGGAGCGGATGTTCTCATACCGCAGCCCCCGCTGCCTGGGCTGGAGCTGGACGGCGGGGGTCAGGTCCCGGCGCTCCTGCTGCTTCTGCTGTTTGCGCACCCGGCGGGAGAAGGCCTTTTGGACCTCCTGGGCCATCACCTCCGGGGACACCTTGGCCGCCTGGGCCGCGTGGCCCCCGTAGATCTCCCGCTCCACCGGGCTGGGCAGGGTGGACAGCAGCTGGGCCGCCTCCTGGAGGAAGGCCACCCGCTGCCCGTCGTCCTCCAGGTTGAACTTTGCCTTCAGCTGGTCCAGGCGGTAGTCCACCTGGTTCTCGCTCTGGTCCAGCAGCTTGAGGAAGGCGTCCGGGCCGTAGGCCTTGATGAACTCGTCCGGGTCCTTGGCCCCGGAGACCCGCAGCACCCGCACCTTCAGCCCCGCCTTCTCCAGCAGGGGGATGGCCCGCTGGGCGGCGGCGATGCCCGCCCCGTCCCCGTCGTAGGCGATGATGGCCTCGGGGAAGTACCGGGACAGGAGCTGGGCGTGCTCCGAGGTGAGGGAGGTGCCCAGAGAGGCCACCGCGCTGTCAAACCCCGCCTGGTGCAGGGAGATGGTGTCCATATACCCCTCGGTGAGGATGACCCGGCCCGCCTTGGACTTCTTGGCGATGTTCAGGGCGAACACGTTGCGGCTCTTGTTGTACACCGGGGTGTCCGGGGAATTTAAATACTTGGGGGTGGAGTCGTCCATCACCCGGCCGCCGAAGCCGATGACCTCGCCGCGGATGTCGATGATGGGAAACATGACCCGGTTGCGGAAGCGGTCGTAGATGCGGCCGTCCTGGTTGTTCACCGCCAGGCCCGCGTCCAGCAGGTCCCGCTTGTCGTAGCCCTCCTGGGCCAGCGCCTCGATGAGGGCGTCCCACCGGTTGGGGGCAAAGCCCAGGCCGAACCGGGTGAGGGTCCGCTGGGACAGCCCCCGTTTTCGCAGGTAGTCCAGCCCCTGGGCCCCCTCCGGCTCATAGAGCCACTTGTGAAAGGTGCGGGCGGCCTGCTTGTTGATGGCCAGCAGCTTCTCCCGCCGCTGCCGGGCCCCGGCGGAGGGCCCCCGGATGTCGGCGGGCATCTCCATGCCCGCCCGCTTGGCCAGCACCTCCACCGCCTCCCGGAAGGGCAGGTTCTCCATCTCCATGACGAAGTTGATGGCCCCGCCCCCCTTGCCGCAGCCGAAGCACTTGAAGATCTGCTTGTCCGCCGACACGGAGAAGGAGGGGGTCTTCTCGCTGTGAAAGGGGCACAGGCCCCAGTAGTTGCGGCCCTTTTTGGTCAGCCGCACCGACTCGGACACCAGGTCCACAATGTCGGTCCGGGCGATGAGCTCGTCCAAAAATCGTTCTGGAATGGGCAAAAGACTTCCTCCTTTCCGGTTTGTTTTTGCGGGGGGATTTCGCCGCCCAAAATAGGTTTCTTTTCTAACGGCCCCGGTCCCGTGCGGCGAGTGACTTTCTGTATGGACAGAAAGTCACCAAAGAACCACCAGGAAGACGCTCAGGATGGGCGCTCCGCGCCCATATTCGCGTCCCCCTGGAC
>CASEKM010000076.1 GCA_949288405.1 uncultured bacterium
GAGGCGATGACCCCCTCGGCAAACTGCTGCAGGTAGGGGACCGCCCGGTACTGGAACATGGGGCGGCACTCGCTGGGGGGACCGGGGAGCATGATCACGTGGACCCCCTCCGCCTCAAAGGCGCAGCCGGGGGCGGAGCCCCAGTCGTTTACCAGCACGGTACAGCCCTCGGGGAGCATGGCCTGCTGGTAATTGTTCTCCGTCAGGGTGCGGCCCCGCTTCCGGGCAAACTCCTCCAGGCGGCGCACCGAGTCCTCGTCCCGGTACAGCCGCTTTCCAAAGGCCTCGGCCAGCACGTTTTTCGTCAGGTCGTCGCAGGTGGGGCCCAGGCCGCCGGTGGTGATGATGATGTCCGCCCGCTCCTTGGCGATGGCCACCGCCTCCCGGGCCCGCTGGGGGTTGTCCCCCACCACGGTGTGCCAGTACACGTTCAGCCCCAGGGCAGACAGGCCCTGGGAGAGCATCTGGGCGTCGGTGTTGGCGATGCTGCCCAGCAGCAGCTCGGTGCCCACCGACAGGATTTCCACTTTATGAGACAAAGGAAAGACCTCCATTGTAAAGCGCGGAAAGCCGCGCCCTCAGTTTGTGCGTCTGTAGATCAGGGGCACGTCGTAGCCGAACACCCGCTTGCCCTCCCGCTCCATGGACTCGGATACCTCCAGGCGGTCGGGGAAGAAGCGCTCAAAGAGGGTGAATTTCATAACGGGGGAGAACATGCTCTCACTGCCGCCCACCCAGCCGCCGTCCTGGAACCGGTAGAGGGCGGGGGTGAACTTCTGGGAGGGGGAGAGCTGGTCAAAGGGAATCTCCGGCATGGTCTCATAGGACAAGCTCTTGGGGTCCAGACCCCGGGGCAGGTCGTAGGAGGTGAGCAGCACCCCGTCTGCCTCCTGGGTGAAGCAGAACAGATGGGGGGAGGCGTTGGTGCGTCCCTGGACGGTATAGTAGCTCTCCTCCAGCAGGAAGAGGCCGGGAAAGTCCGCCGGAAGGCCGGAAATCTTCTGATTGCAGATGGTGTTCACGTGACGGGCAAAGGGAAAGGAGGTGTCTCCCGCCGCCTGGCGCTGTTCAAACTGCTCGCGGTTGTCAAAACGGCCGCAGAGCAGGTCCATAAATTCAGAGAGTGTGTGTCGGTCCATGCTCATGGAAAATGCTCCTTTTTCAGGGAAAATTGTCCCGGGCGCGAAAAATTGCCCCCGGTATGTACAGTGTAATACCGGGGGCGGGTCCCGTCAAGCGGGAATCTTATTTGGTGATCTGGAAGGAGCGGGTGATGGGGGCCGCCTGGTAGTTGCCGCCCAGGGTGACCACGGTCATCACATAGCGGCCCGGCTCTGTGGGCGGGGTGGTGGTGCTGGAGTACACCCGCCACTTGCTGGTGAAGCCAGAGTACAGGTAGCTGACACTCTCCTGGCTGATGGTGGTGTTCCCATTATAGGACAGGGTAGCGCCGAAGTCGAAGTTCTTGGCGTCGGCGGCGCTGATCTTGCTGCCCAGCTCCTGGTTCCAGGTGAGGTGCACCCCGGACAGGCGCATCTTCACCAGCAGGAAGCCCATGCCGAAACCGGTCTCATAGTTCTGGTTGTCGGTGACCACGGCCACGGTGTACAGGCCGGCCCGGTTGGGGGCGCCGAAGGAGATGCGGACGCTGTCCAGGATACCGGGCATCTTGTTCACCGCCTCCAGGATCTGACCGAAGGTGCCGGTGTCGATGTTCAGCGTGTCCAGCAGCTTCAGCAGCTCCTCAGTGCCCAACAGCTCCCGCAGCTCGCCCACGGTGACGCCGTCGTTGAGCATCTGGGTGAAGCTCTTGCCCCAAATTCCCTCCACGATGGGGTCCAGAAGTTCAATGACTCCGTTGTTGTCATACCGGTCAGGCAGGTCCAGGTAGAGGGCGGTGGTCACGTTGCTGGTGATGCCGGCGTAGATGACATACTGGTCAAAGTCGTCGGCGGGGTCGGTGGTGATGAAGCCCTCAGGCAGAGCCTCGTCGGCGTAGATGTTGTCCGAGTGTACGCTCACCTTCACAGTGGCCTTGTTTACGGTGACGGCGCCCTCCGTGCTGTCGCTGGGGCGGTAGTCGGCGTTTCCGTTAAAGCTCACCCGGATCTGCTGGTTTTCACCCGCGCCCAGTTGGGGGTAAGCGCCCAGGTTCACCCCGCCCAGGTCGTAACTCTTACCCTCCACCGGGACCCAGTTCTGGATGCCGGAGTCAATACCTCCGTCAAAGAGGACGGCGGTTCCATAATACTCGATGGTGAAGTTGTCCAGAGACAGGGTATCCTTGTTGGGGAGGGTGGAGTTCTCCCAGTCGATGACGCTGTCAAAGATGGCCTGCTTCATGACGGAGGGGTCCATGTTATAGGTGAAGGACACGCCGCTCTTGAGAGCTACGGAGCTCTCCAGGCGGTTGTCAGTAGTGGTCACATTCACAGTGACGGAGTTGCCCCGGTACTGCTGGTTCCCGGGCCAGGAGATGCGGATCTCCCACTCGCCGGTGCCGAACTTCACCAGGCCGGTAGCGTCGGTTTCGTTGAGAGGTTTAAACAGATCAAAGGTACCCGTAGGATCCGTGTTGTACTCCACGGTCATCTGGTCGTAGGGAATGTCCAGAGAATTGGAGGCCACCACGGCGTTGTAAATGGCCTGGGCGGTGGCCGCATAGTCATAGCCCTGGTCATCGGTGAACTTCATGCCCACCTCGTAGGGGCCCTCGTTCAGGGTGAACTGGATCTGCTCCCGGTCGTTAACGGTGACGGTGGCCGTAAAAGACCCGGCCTGGTAGGCCTGAGTGCCGTTCCAGGAGAAGCGGATCGTCCAGGTACCTGCACCGAACTTCTTGAGGGCACCAAGATCGGTTGCGGAATAGTCCAGCGGCTCGTAAACTGGAACAGTATCCCCAGCTCTCGAAGCATTGTATTCGATGGTCACGTCGCCAACGCCGAGGTTCTTGTCGTTGCCCGTCACCACGGCCTCATAAATGGCCTGCTCCATGGCCTCGTAGTTGATGCTCTGGTCCTCATTGCAGACCAGGTTGACAGTGGCGGTTTCGTTGAAGGTCCAGTTGACCGCAGGCAGATCCTCGACAGTGACGGTGACCTCGAAGGACCCGGCCTGGTAATTCTGAGTGCCGTCCCAGGAGAAGCGGATTTTCCAGGTGCCGGCACCGAACTTTTTGAAGCCATCCCAATCGGTATTATCCAGAGTTTTGTAATTGCCACGACCGGTGAGGCTGGCATCATACTCAATGGTCACGTCGCCAAAAACGAGGCCCTTGTCGTTGTCCGTCACCACGGCCTCATAAATAGCCTGCTCCATGGCCTCGTAGTCGATGCTCAGGTCCTCGTTGCAGACCAGGCCGACGGTGACGTTATCGTTGTATTCCCAAATAACATCTGCCCGCTCGGCGATGGTGACGGTAGTCTCCTCTTGGAAACCGGAGTAGCTGCCATTACCGTCCCAGGAGATGCGGATTTGCTGGGGAGTCTCAGAGGCAGAGATGGCGGGGTAGGTCAAAGAAATTCCAAGTGCATTCTTAATGGTTCCACCCTCCAGCGGAGCCCATTCGTGTGATCCACCGGAAATATCTTCAGACCCAAGATAGTTTTCGGCGTAATACTCGATGGTCACATCGCCTGCGGTTAGATTGGAGGGAGTAATGGACTCCACCACAGTTTCAAAAATGGCCTCCTTCAGGGCCTCATAGTTCACCTCGTCGGCGGAGATGTAGGGCAGGGCCACTTCCTGATCTTCCTTCAGGACAATGGTACCAGCGGTTCGGTCGGTAAAGTTGACCGCGACAGTCTCCTCACAGTCGTAGTAGCGGTCATTACCATCCCAGGAGATACGGATCACCTGCGGACCGGAAGAAATGGGATCATAGCTGCCAAGGCCGAGGATGCTGCCGTCATCTCCCTCCAGGTTCCCGAAATCCTCGCCGTTGTAACGATATTCAATGGAGACGCCAGCAGAATTCCAATCCAGGTCCGGCGTGGTATCTGCTACCACCTCGTCCCAGATGTCCTCCCGCAGGGCATTATAGTCCACGGAGGTGTCCTCGTTGTAGGGCAGGGCCACGGTGCAACTGTCATTCAGCTTAATCTCGCTGTTATACTTCGACTGTTTGGTCAGGGTAACCCCCTCGTCATCACCCGAGTCTTTGATCCGGACCTGATAGGGGCCATTGTCGGCATTTTGAAGTGGGCTAACTGTATACTCATAGGTAATAAGTAGCCACTTGTCAGACCAAGTTCCACCTTCGAATATGTCCACCCATTTGCTTTGCTCCTCGTATCCCCATGGATCTGATTGCGAAGTTCCAAAGTACTCCCAATCCAAACTCTGGGGGGCTACATCGTCGTCGGGGTTGACCACCAGAGCCTCAAACAGGATATCCTTTACTTCACTCTCGGTCGCGTCGCTGGGAATGACCGCTGTGCCGTTTTGCAGCTGGATCTCCTGGGCCTCCCGGCTCTCGAGCACCTCGACCTGGGCGGTCTCCTCTTCCTCGTCCCGGGAGCCAAACCAGTCCCGAATGGACCAGGCGGAGGCCCCCATGGGCATGGCCTGGAGCAGCATCAGGGTCGCCAGAACGCCCGACATGCCCTTGCGGAATCGTTGTTTACCCATTTTCCGATCAAATCCTCTCCTAATTTTGTTTTGGCTTCGGACTCAACAACACATAAAAGTCCTGGAAAAACCTTCTAAATTATAGCATTCGAATTTGAGATGTCAAGAAAAAAGTTTGAAAAATCAAAATATTTTGCGGAAAATACGTGAAAGTAACGTGAAAAAATGAAATAGAAACTGGAAAAATGCAGGATGCGGCGTTCGGGCTTTCTGCTTTTTCATGCAGAAGGGAATAAATTTGCAGGCAAACGGCGGAAAAGAAAATGTTCGGAGAACAGATATGACATATCTGTCTCCGAACATAACGTTTTTGGGATTTATATACATATTTGCCGGCAAGACCACGCAGGTTACAGGTTGACCTGCACCCGCTCGATGCCGTCCACGGCGGCCTTTACCATGGTTTCGATGTCCAAGGCCTCCTCAGCCCGCTCCACCTCGCCGGGCAGGGGCCGCAGACGGGGATGCCGGGGGGTGAAGACGGTGCAGCAGTCCTCATAGGGGAGGATGGAGGTCTCAAAGGTGCCGATCTTCCGGGCGATCTGGACGATCTCCTCCTTGTCCATGCCGATGCAGGGGCGCAGGATCCACCACCGCGCCGGTGCAGCGCAGCGCCTCCATGGTCTGGCTGGCCACCTGGCCCAGACACTCGCCGGTGACCAGGGCCTTGGCCCCGCAGCGGTTGGCCACCTCCTGGGCGATGCGCATCATAAAGCGGCGCATGAGGACGGTGAAGAGCTCCTCCGGGCAGGAGCGGCGCAGCTCCTCCTGGATGGCGGTGAAGGGGACCACGTGGACGGTGAGCCGCCCGGTCCAGGGGGTGAGCAGGCGGGCCAGCTCCAGCACCGTGAGCCGCCCGGTCCAGGGGGTGAGCAGGCGGGCCAGCTCCAGCACCTTCTCCTTGGCCTCCGGGGAGGTGTAGGGGTAGGAGAAGAAGTGGACCATATCCAGGGCCACCCCCCGCTTGGCGATCATCCAGGAGGCCACCGGGGAGTCGATGCCCCCGGACAGCAGGGAGACCGCCCGGCCGTTGATGCCCACGGGCAGGCCGCCCGCCCCGGGCTGGGCCTGGGCGTGGACGTAGGCGGCGTAGTCCCGCACCTCGATAAAGACGGTGAGCTCCGGGTGGTGCACGTCCACCTCCAGGTTGTCATAGGCCTCGTGGAGCTCCCCGCCCACGTACTGGCTGAGCTGGATGGAGGTCATGGGGAAGGTCTTGTCCGCCCGCTTGGTCTCCACCTTGAAGGTCCGGGCGGCGCGCAGGTCGGCGTCCAAAAACTCCTTGGCGGTGGCTAGAATGGCGTCCTTGTCCTTCTCACAGGGCCGGGCCAGGGACAGGCTCACCACGCCGAACACCTTTTTCAGGGCCTCGTAGGCCCCCAGCACGTCGCAGCGGTCGTCCTTGGGCTCCACATAGGTGGCCGACTGGCGGGTGTATACCCGGAACTGGCCGTAGGGGTGGATGCGGCGGTGGATATTGGCCTGAAGCTTGTCCTCAAAGCTGCGGCGGTTCAGGCCCTTCAGCACCAGCTCGCCCAGCTTGAGCAGAATGATCTCGTTCATTGTCGTTCCTCACTTCGCTAGTATCCTGTTTTGCTTCCCCCCATTATAGCGGGGGCGCTGAAAAATGTCCAGGGCGCGGGTCTCCCCCGCCCCGCGGCGTCAAACCCGCCTCCAGAGCAGCAGGTTGTCCTCAAAGGCGGCGCTCAGCTTTCCGGTGTCCTTCAGCCAGGAGAGGTAGGAGCGGACGGTACTGCCCACCAGCACATACTGCTGGAAATCCATGGTGAGCTGATAGGCCGCGAACAGCCGCTGGAGGATGGTCTCAAAGCAGAGAGGCTCCCCGCACAGCTCCAAAATCCGCCCCGCGATCTCCCACACCTTGTCGATGTTGTACTGGGCCAGGTCCGCGATCTCCTCCGCCGCCGGCGCATGGGCCGGGACAAACATCCGGGCGGTGAGGGTCTTCACCTTCTCCAGGGTATCCAGATAGGCGGCCACATCATAAATAAACCCGATCTGGTACTTGTCCAGGGTCTCCCGGCTGGAGAGGCAGTCGGCCAGATACACCACCCCGTCCGGGGTCCGGTATCCCACCATGTCAAAGAAGTGCCCTGGCAGGGGGATAATCTCAAAGCCCTCCGGCAGCACGCCGGGCGTCAGGGGCTCCGCGCCGCTCCCCTGGGCCATCAGGAACTTGTGCCGCAGGTCCTTACAGGGGTAGCCCCCATACAGGAAGGAGGGCTCCAGCACCGGGTACTGGGTGAACGCCTGCTCGATCCCGGGCGCATAGATCCGGCACCCCGTCTGCCCCTGGAGATACTTGTTCCCGCCGATGTGGTCCGCGTTGGAGTGGGTGTTGTAGATGGCGGTCAGCTTCCAGCCCTGGGCGTCCAGGATCTGCCGCACCCTCCGGCCCGCGTCCTTGTCGTTGCCGCTGTCGATCAGACAGACCTCTGCGCCGCCCAGCTTGACCAGCCCGATCTTGGCGGGGCTCTGGACGTAATAGCTGTTCTCTGTGACCGGGATCAATTCGTACATGGCTGCCGCTCCTTTATCTCTATCTTGTCGTCTCCCCGCCGGGGAAGGTGCGCCGCCGCTTCCATGCGGCCCTCTCTTCCGGTCCACCCGGACCGGCGCAGCGCAATTCCGCGCGCTCTAAAACGAAAGGACATCCTTACGGATGTCCTTTCATTTGGCAGCGGGAGAAGGATTCGAACCCTCACAAACAGAGTCAGAGTCTGTCGTGCTACCCTTACACAATCCCGCTATCTCTCTTCACTTTTTCTCGTTTGTCGTTCGCTCTCGCAAAGGACAGGTGTTATTATACGCACGTTTCGAGGAAATGTCAAGGATTTTTTCAAAAAATTTTTTCAGAAATTTTCGGCTCCGCAAAAGGGCCAAAATCTCCCCTCTCCCCGGGTCCGGCCCGGCTGTCGGGCCGGACCCGTTTCGTCTCGTCTACAGCTCCAGCTGCCGCCCCGTGGCAAAGAACCACAGGACCTTCCGCAGCACCTTCCGGCCGGTGACCCGCTCCAGCGCGCGGCTGTAGGCCTCCAGCTGGGGCCGGTATGCCTCTCCGCGTGCCGCCTCCTCCCCGGGGCGGATGCGGTCGCTTTTGAAGTCCAGCACCGTCAGGCCCTCCCCCTGGACAAACCAGCAGTCGATGACTCCCTGGAGCAGGACCTCCTCCCCCTCCAGTCCCGCCCCGTAGTCCGAGGCCGGCGTCAGGACGGAGAACTTAAACTCCCGGTGGACCTCCGGCGAGGCCAGCAGCTCCCGCCCCAGCTCCGAGGCGAAGAAGGCCGCCGGTACCGCCGGGTCCACCGCCTCCCGCTGGCTTCCCGTGAGAAATCCGCCCGCCGCCAGCCTGTCCAGCTCCGCGCCAATGGCCGCTCCGCTCCGGTCCCCCTCCAGGGAGAGGTACTGCATGGCCAGGTGGAGGGCGGTCCCCCGCTCCGCCGGGGTGAGCCCCTTTTCCCGGGCAATAAAGTCGGGGCGCCGCATGGGCTCCCGGCGCTCTTCCCGGACCCTGGGCGTCTCCTCCGCCGCCTCCTGGTCCAGCACCCGCCCCTTCAGCTGGGTGGCGGTGAGCTTGGAGGGCGTGACGGCCGCCTGCTCGTGGGGGTAGCGCCAGGTGAGCGCCTCCAGCAGCTCCTCCGGCTCCTCCCCGCTCTCCCGGGGCAGGTCTGCAAACCGCCCCGGCTGGGGGCCCGCCTGCTGGAGCGCCGCCCCCTCGACCCAGCGGAGGTCCCACGGGGGGCCCAGCTCCCGGGCAGGCGGCTCCTCCATCCCCAGCATGGCCCGCAGTCCGGCCCCCTCCGGCCGGGTGAGGGCGTGGAGCAGCACCCATGCCCCCACGCTCTGCTGCCGCTCCAGGGCGGCGGGGGGGACCGGGCTGTCCGCCTCCTCCGCCAGCCGCTCCAGGGCTCTGAGCCCCTGGGGCAGCGCGATGGAGAGGATCAGCTTCTCCTGGGCCCGGGTCATGGCCACATACAGCAGGCGCAGCTCCTCCGCCATCATCTCCCGCTCCAGCTGGCGGGACACCGCCCGCCGGGCCAGGGTGGGGTACTCCACCATCCGCTCCCGGTCCAACCCCTTGGGCCCCACCCCCAGCTGGGGGTGGAACAGCACCGGGCGCATCAGGTCGTCCCGGTTGAGCCGCCGGGACAGGCCGCACACCAGCACCACCGGGCACTCCAGCCCCTTGGAACGGTGGATGGACAGAATGGACACCCCCTCCCCCTCCCGGGCGGAGGGGGCAGAAAATTTTTCGCCCGTCTCCCGCAGCCGGCCCAGCCGCAGGAGGAACTGGAACAGGGAGCGGCACCCCCGCTCCTCCAGCTCCCCCGCCAGGGCGTACAGGGCCAGCAGGTTGTCCTGCCGCTCCCGGCCGCCGGGCATGGCGCCAAACAGCCCCAGCAGGCCGGTCCGCTGGTAGATGTGCCAGATCAGCTGCCTGCAGGTCATCTCCCCCGCGCCGAAGCGCAGCGCCTCCAGCTCCTCCAGAAAGGCCCGGCATTCTCCGTCCCCCCTCTGGGCGGCCTGCGCCACGGCGGTGTAGAAATCCCCCTCCCGGCAGTCCGCCCGCAGCAGGGCCAGCTTGTCCCCGCTGAACCCGTACACCGGGGAGCGCAGGGCGGCGATGAGGGGGACGTCCTGGCGGGGGTTGTCCACGATCTCCAGCAGGGCCAGGGCCACATTCACCTCGGTGCTCTCAAAGAAGTCCCCGCCCCCGTCCGCCCGCCAGGGGATCCCCTCCTCGGACAGGGCCCGCAGATAGTGGGGGAGCACCACCCCGGGGCTGCGCAGAAGGATCATCACGTCGGAGGGGCGCACAGGCCGCTCCCCCTCCCCGTCCTTGACCATCAGAGGCTTCTCCAGCAGCTCCCGGATGCGCCGGGCGGCCCAGCGGGCCTCCAGGCGGTTTTTGTCCTCCCGCTCCTCCTCCGCCTGGTCCCCCAGGAAGGACAGGTCCAGCAGATCCAGCTCCAGGGCGTTGTCCGCCCCGCCGGGGAAGGGCGCCCCGGGCACCAGAGCCTGGTCGCCGGTGTAGTCCAGCTCGCCGAACTCAGCCGACATAATATTGCGGAACAGGTCGTTGCACCCCTCCAGCACCTGGGGACGGGAGCGGAAGTTCCGGGAGAGCACCCGCTTTCTGGGCGCGCCCTCCTCCGCCTGGTCCCCCTCCGGGAAGCGGCGGTACTTATCCAGAAAGATCGTGGGGTCGGCCAGGCGGAAGCGGTAGATGGACTGCTTCACGTCCCCCACCTGAAAGAGCTTCCGCCCGCCCCCGGACACGGCGGTGAAGATGGCGTTCTGCACCTGGTTGGTGTCCTGGTACTCGTCCACCATCACCTCGGCGTAGCGGGCGCTCCAGGCCTGCGCCAGCTGAGTGGGGGCGCCCGTCTCGGGCTCTAGCAGCAGGCCCACCGCAAAGTGCTCCAGATCGGAGAAGTCCAGCAGTCCCCGCCGGGCCTTCTCCTCCTGGTAGGCCCGCTGAAACGCCCCCACCAGGTCCATCAGGCCCTGGACCGCCGGCCGGCTGTCCGCCAGGGCGGCCAGCTGCTCCCCGCTGTCCCCGTCAAACCAGGCGGACAGCTTGAGCAGCCGCTCCTTGACCCCGTCCCGCAGCGCCTTCACCCGCTGGGCGGCCGCCTGGGCCCGGGCCTCCTCCATGGGGCTGAGCTCGGCGGTCCGCTTCCGCTTCCGGCCCACCGGCGGGAAGGGGATGGGCAGGCAGGAGAAGGCCCTGTCCCAGCTCCCCGCCTCCGCGGCGGCGCAGAAGGCCTCGGTCCCCTCCAGGGTGGCCCGGAGGGCGGGCGCGTAGTTGCCGGAGAGGAGCTCGTCCTCCTCCGCCAGGGAGAGGGCCTCCTCCAGCCGCCGGGCGCAGTCCCGCCCCTGGCGGGCGGCGTCTCTCAGCAGCAGGGCCCCCCAGGGGGTGTCCCCCGCGTCGGCGACGCCCTCCAGCTCCCACACCGCCCGCTGCTCCTCTAGCCAGCGCTCCGGGGCCGGGTGGCTCTGGATGCGTCCGAACACATCCAGGACGATCTGGGCCAGACGGCTGTCGTCCCGCCCGGCGGACAGGGTATCCACCAGGAGGGCGAAGGGGCTGTCCGGCGAGAGGCCCTCATACTGCCGCTCCAGCACCTCCTCCAGCACCTGGGCCATCAGGGCCCTGGCCTCCCCCTCGTCGCACAGGCGGAAGTCCGAGTCCAGGTCCAGCCGGTGCCCCTCCTCCCGGAGCAGGGCGGCGCAGAAGGCGTGGATGGTGGAGATCTGGGCCCGGTAGACCAAGGTGGACTGCCGCCGCAGATGCCGGTTTCCCGGGTCGCCTGCCAGCCGGGCGGACAGCTCCTGGGCAATGCGGGTGCGCAGCTCCGCCGCCGCCGCCTTGGTGTAGGTGATCACCAAAAACCGGTCCAGATCCAGCTCCTCCCGGGTCACCCGGTCCAGCAGCCGCTCCACCAGCACCCGGGTCTTGCCCGACCCGGCGGCGGCCGACACCAGCAGTTCGCCCCCCCGGTCGTCTACGATCTTCTTTTGTTCCTCCGTCAGGGGAAAGGGCATGGTCGCTCCCTCCTTCTCTCCGGCGCTCTGCCGGGCCGCAGCGCAGCGCTATTTTACCACCACGTTTTCCTCCCCCAGGCGCTCTTTCAGGTCCTGCACCAGGGCAGGGTGGATCATGCACCGGGTGCCCACCCGCTTTTTACAGTCCTCAAAGTAGAGCACCGCCTGGCTCTCGCCGGGGAAGAAAGACAGGGCCAGCTTGATTTTCCGCATGCGGGGGTCCTCCCGGGTGGGCAGGCGGAGCCACAGCTTCTCCGGCTTCCCCTGGGCCTTGCCGTCCAGATCCCCCAGGGGGCGGATGGAGTCCACCATGAGCTGGGGCTCCTTCTCGTCCCGGACGGAGATCTTCCCGGTGGCCAGCACGGCGCTGTTTTCCCGGATGTATCCTCCGCTCTCATTGAGCACCCGGGAGAAGCACAGCAGCTCCATGGAGGCGGTGTCGTCCTCCAGGGTGACGTAGGCCATCAGGGTGTTGTTCCGGGTGGTCCGGGTCTTATAGGTGGAGATCACCCCGGCGATGGTGACCACCTCCCCGTCCCGGTAGCGGGCGGGGCCGTCCTCCCGGCCGAAGTCACCCAGAATGGAGCCGATGGTCACCGCCCCCACCATCTTGGCCGCCTCCCGGTAGGCGTCCATGGGGTGCCCGGTGAGGTAGAGGCCGGTGACCTCCTTCTCCATGGACATGAGCTGCTGGGGCGGGTACTCGGCCACGTCCGGCAGGTGGAGGGCGGGCAGGGCGGCCTCCTCCGCCTCTCCCCCGCCCATGCCGAACAGGTCCATCTGGCCCTCCAGGTTGCGCTTGCGGCTGGCGGCGATGCCGTCCAGAACCTGCCCATAGACCTCCATCAGCTGGGCGCGCTTATACCCCATCCGGTCAAAGGCACCGGCTTTGATCAGGCTCTCCAGCACCCGCCGGTTCAGGTCCTTGTCAAACATCCGGTCGCAGAAGTCCATAAAGTCGGTGAAGGGTCCGTTCTTTGAGCGCTCCTCCAGCATGCCGTTGATCACGCTCCGTCCCACCCCCTTCAGGGCCACCAGTCCGAAGCGGATGCCCCCCTCGGACACGGTGAAGTCGGCCTCCGACTCGTTGATGTCCGGGGGCAGCAGAGCGATGTTCCACTCCTTGCACTCGGCGATGTACTCGGCCACCTTGTCGCTGGAGTCCAGCACCGAGGTGAGCAGGGCGGCCATATACTCCTTGGGGTAGTGGCACTTATACCAGGCCGTCTGATAGGCCACCACCGCGTAGCACACCGCGTGGGCCTTGTTGAAGGCGTAGTTGGCGAAGTCATAAATCTCGTCGTAGATGCTCTGGGCCACGTCCGAAGGTGGCCCGCTCCTTCTCGATGTCCTTCACCTTTTTCTTGGACATGGCCCGGCGCACCATGTCCGCCTGGCCCAGGGAATAGCCCCCCAGCTGTTGGAAGATCTGAATGACCTGCTCCTGGTAGACGATGCAGCCGTAGGTGTTGGAGAGGATGGGAATGAGGGAGGGGTGCTTGTAGGTGACCTTCTCCGGGTTGTGCTTACAGGCAATGAACCGGGGGATGGAGTCCATGGGCCCCGGCCGGTACAGGGCGATGATGGCGGTGATGTCCTCGATGTTCTGGGGCTTCAGGCCCACGCACACGCCGGTCATACCGGCGGACTCCATCTGGAACACGCCGGAGGTCTTGCCGTCGGACAGCATCTGGAACACCGCCGGGTCGTCGTCGGGGATCTTCTTCGGGTCGAAGTCCGGGTGGCTGCGGCGGACCAGCTTGGCCGCGTCGTCCAGCACCGTCAGGTTCCGCAGGCCCAAAAAGTCCATCTTTAAGAGGCCCAGCTCCTCCAGGGTGGTCATGATATACTGGGTGACCACCAGGTCGTCGTTCTTGGCCAGGGGCACATAGTCGCTCACCGGCCGGCTGGTGATAACCACGCCGGCGGCGTGGGTGGAGGTGTTCCGGGGCATGCCCTCGATGGCCTTGGCGGTGTCGATGAGCTTTTTCACCTGGGGATTTTCGTCGTAGGCGTCCTTGAGCTGCTTGGACAGCTTCAGGGACTCCTCCAGGGTGATGTGGAGGGCCCCCGGGCCGCTGGGGATCAGCTTGGCGATGGCGTCCACCTCGGCGTAGGTCATGTTCAGCACCCGGCCCACGTCCCGCACCGCCCCCCGGGCGGCCATGGTGCCAAAGGTGACGATCTGGGCCACGTGGTCGGCCCCGTACTTCCGGAAGACATAGTCGATGACCTCCTGCCGGCGGCGGATGCAGAAGTCGATGTCGATATCGGGCATGGTCACCCGCTCTGGGTTCAGGAAGCGCTCGAAGTACAGGTTGTACTTCACCGGGTCCAGGTCGGTGATATTCAAACAGTATGACACCATGGAGCCAGCCGCCGAGCCGCGGCCCGGCCCCACGGGGATGCCGTGATTCTTGGCGTAGGCGATAAAGTCGGAGACGATGAGGAAGTAGTCCACAAAGCCCATCTTCCGGATCATGCCCATCTCGTACCGCAGCTTCTCCAGGTACTCCGGGGGCTCCGTAGGGTAGCGCCAGCGGAAGCCGTCCATGCACAGCTTCTCAAAGTAGGCGTCCCCGTCGGTCCAGCCCTCGGGCAGCTGGAAGTGGGGCAGGTGGTACTTGCCGAACTCAAACTCCACATTGCACAACTGGGCGATCTTGCCGGTATTCTCCAGGGCCTCCGGGCAGCTGGGAAAGAGCGCAGCCATCTCCTCTTCGCTCTTGACGTAAAACTCCTCGGTCTCGAATTTCATCCGATTCGGGTCATCCACCGTCTTGCCCATCTGGATGCACATGAGGATATCCTGCATCTCTGCGTCTTCTCTCCGCAGATAGTGGGCGTCGTTGGTGGCAATGAGGGGGATCCCCGTCTCTTGGTGGAGCCGCATCAGCCCTGCGTTCACCTGCCGCTGGACTGGAATGCCGTGGTCCTGGAGCTCCAGGTAGTAACCGTCCTCCCCGAACCACTCCCGCATCTCCAGTGCCACCTCTTTGGCCTTGTCGTAGTCCCCGGCGGAGAGCAGCTTGGGCACCTCGCCCCCCAGGCAGGCGGAGCAGGCGATGAGGCCGCCGCAGTGCTCCTTCAGCAGGTCCAGGTCGATGCGGGGCTTCATATAAAAGCCCTCCAGGAAGGCCTGGGACACCATGTAGGACAGGTTCCGGTACCCCTCCTCGTTCCGGCACAGGAGCACCAGGTGGGAGAAGTTGGAGTCATACTCGTGCATCTTCTGGAACCGGGTCCGGCCCCGGGGGGCCACATACACCTCACAGCCGATGATGGGCTTGATCCCCTCCGCCTTGCAGGCCTTGTAGAAGTCGATCACCCCATACATGACGCCGTGGTCGGTGATGGCCACCGCCTCCTGGCCCAGCTCCTTCACCCGCTTGACCAGCTTATTGATCCGGCATGCGCCGTCCAGAAGGGAA
>CASEKM010000077.1 GCA_949288405.1 uncultured bacterium
GGCGTGGGCCAGCACCGCCACCATGTGGGAGTGCTCCTGGATGTTCTCTGGGTCGGTGTTGCGCATCAGGCCCCAGCGGGTGATGTACTTCATCCGGGCGATCATGGGGAAAAAGCTGTAAGGCACGGTTTGGATTCCTTCTTTCGTCAAGATCCCTGTCATTTTACCACAGGGACCACCGCTTGTAAATCAAAACCGAAGGCGCCGTTCCATGGAACCGCTTCTTTTGAGAGGTACACAAAAGCGCCGGCAGACAACCTGCGGCGTCTGTCGGCGCTGACAAAAGAGGAATGCCTCTCAGCTCTCCATATGCTTGCCCAGAAAGGCGGCGATGGACTGGGCCAGCTTATATTCCACCTCGCCGCCTCCCAGCTCGGCCTCAGGAGAGGCGAATACCACGCTGCCCAGGACATCGCCCTCGGACAGAATGGGGGCCACCGTGTCCAGGAAGAAGCGCCCATCGTCGGCGCACAGAGGAATTCCGTCCTCTCCGGCCTTGTGCTGATAGACCTGCCGCCCCTCCATGAGCCGCTCCAGGTCGGGAGAGATCTGTTTGTCCATCAATTCCTTCCTGGGGGCGCCGGACACGGCGATGGTGTTGTCCCGGTCGGTGATCACCGCCGTGCGGCCGGTGGTCCGGTTCAGGGTCTCGCACAGCTGCCCGGCAAACTCCGTCAGCCCGCCCATCAGGGAATACTTCTTAAAAATTACACTGCCGTCCCGGTCCGTGTAGATCTCCAGGGGGTCGCCGTCACTGATAACATTGGCATGGAACACCTTGTCCGGGCGCTTTGCGCTGGACTGAATGAGCTGTATGCTCTCCCACGGGCGGCCACATGGGGCCGCCCCTACAGTGGTGTTTGGCGCGATATGCTCCATGCCTGACTTAAAATTTACGGTGCCCTCCGAATAAACAGCCGCTGCGGCTGCGCTGTCCTCCGCAGGGTGGGGGCTTGCCCCCGCCGCCTCCGGTACTGCCGGCAATGTGCCGGAGCGGAGGATGCTGTCCACGTCCGCCTGGAGCTGGATCTCCAGCCGGTCCTCATAGACGCGGATCTTCTGAATGATCAGCTCCAGATCCCGGCGCTCCAGCCGCTCTTTATTTAGAATGTCCCGGAACACCTCCATGGCCGTCCTGGCGGCCCGGTTCACCCGGAGGATAGTGTTGCGCTTGTCGGACAGCAGCTGGATCTGGCGGCCCATGCCCTCGATCCTTTTTTGCAGGTCGTCCTCCAGCTCGTCGTAGGTCTGCTCCAGGATGTCCTCCTGGTCCGGGTGCTTCATCAGGTCCCGGATGCGCTGGCGCTTGGTGACCTTCAGCTCCTCCTGGAGGTCGGAGAGCACCTCCGCCAGACGGTCCGCGCTCTGCTCCGTCTCCGCCACGTCCTCCTGCTCCCGGGCCAGGTCCTGGTTGAGCCGCTCCAGCATGTCCGCCGAGTGGTCCATCACCTGGCGGATATAGCGCTTCACCAGCTCGTCCAGCTTGTCGGCCCGGATGTGGTGGCTGGTGCAGCCCGCCCGTCCCCGCCGGTGGTAGGTGCCGCAGGTGTAGGCACTTTTCAGCTCCCCCCGGCTCAGGGAGAACATGGGGGCCCCACAGTCCCCGCACACCAGGAAGCCGGAGTAGGTGTTGTCGTACTTCTTCACCCCCCGGTAGTGGGAGGTGGAGCGCTTCTCCCGCAGGGCCCGGGTGGTGGCGAAGGTGCGGTAGTCGATGATGGCCTGGTGGTGGTTCTCGATGACGATCTGCTCGTCCTCGTCCCGGCGCACGTCTTTGCCGTTGATCTTCCTCCGGGTGTACTTCCCCTGCCGCAGGGTTCCGATGTAGAAGTCGTTGTCCAGGATGCCCTGGACGGTCACGATGGCCCAGACGGGCTTTACCGCTCGGCTGTACTCCTCCCCGGCGGCCTCCTTCCGATCCCGCTCTGCCATGCGGGGGGTGGGGACGCCCTGGTCGGTGAGGTAGTTGGCGATCTTTTTATACCCCCAGCCCTCCTCGTTATAGAGGCGGAAGATGGTGCGCACCACGTCCGCCTCGGTAGGGACGATCTCGAACTCCTGCTTTTTGTTCACGATGTAGCCGTAGGGGGCGGCGCAGATCCACTTCCCGTCCGCCTGCCGCCGGCGGATGACGTTCTTCACCTTCTTGCTGGTGTCGGTGACCGGCATCTCGTTGATGAGGAACTGGAACTGGATCTTCAGCCAGTCGTCGTCGTTGGGAAAGTCGATATTGTCCCCGATGGAGATGATCCGCACCCCGGCGTCCCGAAGATCCTCCAGCTCCACCAGCCCCCGGCTGTTCCGCCGGGAGAAGCGGGAGAAGTCCTTCACCACCAGGATATCGTACTGGTGGGACATGAGCCCCTTCCGCATGGCCTGGTAGCCCTCCCGCTGCTCGAAGGTGTAGCCGGAGCGGTCCCGATCCTCGTAGAAGGTGAGGGTGCTGCCGGGAAACTTGTGCTTTACGAAGTCCTGGATGATGGCTTTCTGGTTCTCGATGGACACATTGTCCCGGTCCAGCTCGTCGTCCACGGAGATGCGGGTGTAGCCGGCGATGTCAAAGGTCTCGGTCATGTATTTCCGCCTCCCTCCAATAGCAAAATCTAATTTCATTTTTATTGCAGATAATATTGTATATAAACACTTGCAAGATTGCAAGGAAAACCTCAAAAATTTTTGAGGAGGCAGTTTGGCCGCCTCCCCAATTTTTTACGAACCCATCACCAGCCCGGCCTGCTTCTCCGCCTGGACCTCCTTCTCTGCCAGCCGCCGGCGGTTGTAGAGCAGCAGGTCCCGGGTCTGCTGGTACAGATCCTCCTCCCCGGAGAGGAAGACCGCCACCAGGTATTTTTGATCCTTATATTGCTGATAGATGGGCTTCAGCGATTCCCGGAAGGCGGGGTCGTCCCGCTCCTCCCGGGTAAGCCAGAGCTCCACGATCTTGCTCTGCTCCACAACTTTCATATGCAAGCGGCTCTCATCTCCTTTTCCACAGTTTTCCTCCTGCAGCTCAAATCATGCATCGTTCCCCCTATCGTTTTCGCTCCTCCCCGCCGTTTTTCCTGCGTCCAGGGACATCTTCTTCCGCCGTTTCACGGGGGAGGGGTGGTGGTTGTCCGTCCCCCGCCCGCCCCGGCGCACAACAAACCCAGCCCCGGCTCTCAGCGAGCCGGGGCTGGGTTGCGGCAATTTTGATGCTTTTTCTGCGGTACGTCAGGACTGCTCTTGCCGCGCCTCTCTCCGAAGAAGCTCGAACAGGGTGACCAATCCCTCGCACATGACGGGGTCCAAAACGGGGATGCCGGATTTTTCTTCCAGGGCCGGCGCGATCTGAATGGTGGACATTCCGGTACAGCTGAGGGCGATCACATCCGCGCCCAGCTCCTTCTGCCGGAGGACCTCCGCCTCTGTGGCGGCAAAGCCCGCCGGCGTCATCAGGTCCAGAACGCTCTCCACGCCCTTGCCCCGGGCGTTGTCCACGATCTTGTCCCCAAAGATCCGCTGGTATCCCGCGGGGACATCCGCCGTGATGCCCAGCACCGCAGGACGGCTTCCGTAAAACAGGCACAGGGCGGCGGTGCTCTCGCCTGCGCCGATGACCGGGATGGGGACGACCTTTCTGGCCTCCGCTACGCCGGGGTCTCCGGCACAGCTGACAATGATCGCCTCAAAGCCCTCTTCCCACATCTCCTTGGCCATTGCCACCACCTTGGGGGCGCCCAAAGCCAGAGTCTCGTCGTCGTGGATGCCCTCCGGCTGGTCCGCAATGCATCTGGACTGGACCTCCAGCATAGGGAAGTACTGCTGGATCAGTCTGCCGTGGCACTGCAGCAGCTCCTCGTCGTCCGTGGTCAGGACCCGGATCAGTCCGACTTTATACTGTCTCATAGGATCAAAACTCCCCTTTCCCATTGTGTTGTTGTGAAATTTGGTGAAAGACCGCCTGCTTGTTGGCGTAAGCGCAGGCTATGTGGCGGCCGCAGCCGGAGCAGGGAAAGCTGCACTCGGCGGAGCTGCCCGGCTCTGCGGGCAGCTCCTGCGGGAGGGACTTGACCTGCTCCACCAGGGCAAGGACCCGTTCCACCTGGTCCCGGGCCCCCTCCACCTGAATGGCGGTGGAGGCGCGCCCGTCAACACTCCCGCCGGAGGAGAATACGCGGGCGGTCACCTGGGCCACCGCTTCCAGGGCCTGGCACTCCGTTACGACCTGGCCGGGGACCGGGAGCAGGCTGCACGCCATGCCATAGGAAAAATCACAGCGCCGGCGGGAGACCTGGGGGAGCAGCTGCGTCAGGTCCCCCGGGACCAGCTTCGTGACGCTGGACAGGACCATCGTATGGACGCCCTCTGTATACAGAAACGGCATGCAAACCCCATACCCGCCGCCGCCCGGGCTTCCGATCAGCAGGGCGGCGTGGCCAAAGGCGTCCAGCGCATTGGCGCCTGTGAGAAAGAGATCGCCGGGGCCCAGCCTTTCAAGCACCTGCTCCAGACAGTCGTCCACTCTGCGGACCTGTCCCTCCTCGTACAGGAGGAAGTGTGCCCCTTCGCTGGGCGCCAGCGGCCCTTTCATGCCGTTCCCGGTGACCCGGCCGCAGATCCGAAGGGGCGTGCGGAACAGGAGGGTGGTCAGGCAGGAGACCGTATAGGAGCCCTTGAACAGGATCCGCCCGCTCTCCAGATAGGGCGTCAGCAGCCGGCTCTCCGCCGCACAGCGTGCAATGAGCCAC
The DNA here is from genome assembly GCA_949288405.1 of uncultured bacterium. Lineage (GTDB taxonomy): Bacteria > Bacillota > Clostridia > Oscillospirales > Oscillospiraceae > Lawsonibacter. The sequence continues at coordinate 4,731 of CASEKM010000077.1, forward strand.
TGGCTCTCCGTGCCGCAGAGGGTAAACTGTGCAACCGAGATAGGTCATCCCTCCTCAGATCTGAAAGTCTCCGTCCTTGAGCACCAGCACGTCGTCCAAATAGAGGGTGGGATTTCGGATGATCCCGTCAATATGGCAATCCGCCTGGTTAGTTCCGCCGAAGCCCACATTGGTCCCAAAGGCGATGTGCACGGTGTGGTAGGCCTTCTCGTCCTCCAGGATGACACCGATCAGCCGGGCGGCATAGTTTGTGCCGATCCCCAGCTCGCACAGGGTGGCGTTTTGGGGATTTTTCAGCAGAATGGATACCTTCTCCGCGTCCTCCCCCTGGATGCTCACCAGCTTTCCGTCCTCCACCTGCACCACCAGCGGGGAGTCCAGCAGGCCGATGCCCACCATGGAGCCGTCGATGACCATAGTCCCGTTGGAGCCGTTCTCCAGGGGGGCGATGTAGGCCTCGCCGGAGGGCAGGTTCCCGGCCTGTCCCTTCTCCCGGTAGACTCCGGGGCTGGGAACGCCGGGGCGCCCGCTCAGGTCCAGGGTCAGCACATGGCCGTCCTTCTCGATGCGGGCGGTGCTGGCCCGGGTCAACAGCTCCGTCACCCGGTGGGTCAGCTCCAGAACGGTGTCATAGTTGGCGGTCATGGCCCCCTGGCAGAACATGTCCTCGGTGATGTTGGGCATGGTGGCGATGCGGGCCCCCGCCTTCGCCGCCTCGATCTTTGCCCGGGTGTGGGTGATGGAGGTGCTCATGGGGCACAAAACCACGTCGGCAGCCTTCATAGCCGCCGCGATGGGCGCCGGCGGCTCCTGGCCGGACACTTCCCGGGGCGTCATTGTCACCAGCATGGCGTCCGCCCCCAGGGCCTTGGCCGCCTGGTACAGGGCGTCGCCAATGGGGAATTTCCCATCGTCCGTGATCACCAGGACGTTTTCCCCCGCCTTCACATTCATACAGGAGGTGAGAACGCCCTTCCCGATCTCTACTAAGTCCACGGTTTTCCCTCCTTATGACAGCAGCTCCATCACGACCCGGGCCGCCAGGGTCCTGGACAGGACCACAGGCTTTCCAGAGACCGCCTGGAAGCGCTCCTTCATCTCCACGGTGTATCCGATGCAGTCCATCACCACAAGGTCCACATCCAGCTCCGCCGCCTGGCGGGCCGCCTGCTCCAGCTCCTCCGGCGGGCCGTAGGGGGAGGCGGGGATGGCCGTCATTTCCGCCACGTACTCCCGCCACTTCTTTTCCGACTGGGCCACCTGCTGCTGGGTGGGGGTGACCACGGCGATTTTGCCTCTGGAGGCCAGGGCGGGGACCAGGCCGTTGAGCACCTTGCAGGGGAAGATCAGCGGCACCTTGGAGTGGAACACCGGCGGAAAGTCCCCGGTGCACAGGAACAGGATCAGCTGCGCGCCCTGGTCCTCCAGGGCCTCAATGCAGCGCTGCAGCCTGGGGAGGATATACCGCTCTGCAAAGACCACAGAGCTCCCGTCCCGCAGGCGGGAGATCAGGACATAGTCCGACGGACCGGGGGCAAAGCCCTGGATCTCCTCCCGGCTCAGGCCGTCCAGGCCGCCGGCCTGGAGGAGCGTGACCTCCTCCCCCAAGATGGGGAGGATATCGCCTACCACATCGTCCCGGGGGGATTGTCCGATGGTAATGGCTCCAATTTTTATCACTGTGACGACCTCCTATCTGTTATATACTGCGCCGCCCGCTTTGGGCGGCGGGTTCTCACTGCCGTCCAAAGCCCTGGAAATGGCTCATATCTCCATAGAGCTTCTGGAGGTGGGCAAACTCCTTCTCGTCATAGAAGGACAGCTCGCCGCGGCCGAAGGCCTTGGCCGCCTCCAGCATAAAGCGGGCCGCCTCCTCGATGTCCGTCACATGGCTGGCGCCGGTGGCGCAGCCGGGCACCGCCGTGGCGGCGGTGATGGCGACCCCTACCACCGGGGCCTTCGTGGCGGTGGAGGGCTGAAGGATGCTGTTCAGGTGGTACAGATCATTCCCATAGGGGGTGATATCCTGCTGAGACAGGGGGAACACGTGGGCAGGCTTTCCCAGAGTGATCTCCATCAGGTCCACCAGGTCGCTGCTGACCTTCAGGATGTACCCCTGCATCACGGTGGGGGAGATGGAGAAGTCCCGGGTGTTGATGATCTTGTTGCCCTTGGTGGTGTCCACCGAGAGGATGGCGTCCAGGTCGTCGCTCACTTCCTCCTGGTTCACCTGGGCCATATTCACCGGGGAGTCAATAAAGGGTTTCGGGGTGTGGGGGCGGGTGG
>CASEKM010000078.1:0-445 GCA_949288405.1 uncultured bacterium
CCGCCAGAGGATGTCGTAGTTGTTCTTCACCTGCATCACCCGGTCCCCGGCCCGGAAGATCCAGTCCCCGAAGCGCCGCTCCCCCTTGCCCTCGTCCGGGGGATTCAGGGCGGCCTGGAGGGCCTGGTTGAGCACGGTGGTGCCGGTGCCCCGCCGCCGGGTGGGGGAGAGCACCTGGATCTGGTCGGCGGGGATGCCCATGCGCTCGGGGAGACGGCGGCGGCACAGGTCCACGATGGTCTCCACCGCCGCCTGGGGGTCCCGGCGGCGGAGGAAGAAGAAGTCGCTGTCGTTCTGTCTCAGGTTGGGCAGTTCCCCGGCGTTCACCATGTGGGCATTGCGGACGATGGCGCTCTGGGCGGCCTGGCGGAAGATCTCGGTGAGGCGCACCATGGGCACCGCCCCGCTGCGGATCAGGTCGGAGAACAGGTTGCCCGGCCCCACC
>CASEKM010000078.1:492-7782 GCA_949288405.1 uncultured bacterium
AACAGGTTGCCCGGCCCCACCGAGGGCAGCTGGTCCGGGTCCCCCACCAGCACCAGGCGGCACTCCCCCCGCAGGGCGGAGAGGAGGGCGGCCATCAGGGACACGTCCACCATGGACACCTCGTCCACGATCACCGCGTCCGCGGGGAGGGGGTCGTACTGGTCGTGGGTGAACACCAGCTGCCCCGTGTGGGGGTCAAAGCCGGTCTCCAGCAGCCGGTGGATGGTGGAGGCGTCGGTGGAGCACAGCTCCCCCAGGCGCTTGGCCGCCCGGCCGGTGGGGGCGGCCAGGGCGGTGTCCAGCCCCATGGCCTCAAACAGGGCCAGCACCCCCCGCAGGCAGGTGGTCTTGCCGGTGCCCGGCCCGCCGGTGAGGAGCATCACCTGCCGGGAGGCGGCCAGCTCCACCGCCTGGCGCTGCTGGGGGGCGTAGGTGATATGCTGCTCCCGCTGGATGCGGGCGATCAGCTTGTCCAGCCCCTCCGGGGGCAGCAGCTCCGCCCGGCTCATCTCCCGGACCCGGTGGGCGATGTAGGTCTCCGCCTCGTACAGGGCGGGTAAGTATACGGCGTCCTGCCCCGCCACGGTGTCCCGGTCCACCTCCCCCCGCTGGGCCAGAGACTCCAGCGCCGCCTCCAGCAGCTCGCCGGAGGTCTCCAGCAGCTGTCCGGTGGCCGCAATGAGCTTGGGGGCCGGGAGGAAGGTGTGTCCGTTGTTCCAGTTGTTGTGGCTCAGCTCAAAGAGCAGCCCCGCCTCCAGCCGCTGGGGGTCGTCGGCGGCCACGCCCAGGGACAGGGCCAGCTGGTCCGCCTGGGAGAAGTTCACCCCGAACTCCCCGGAGGCGAGCACATAGGGGTTGGCCCGCACCACCTCCAGGGCCACGTCCCCGTAGGCCCGGAACAGAGGGCCGGACAGCTCCGGGGGCAGCTGGTGCTCCACCAGGAACTCCAGCAGACGGCGCATCCCCATCTGCTTGCGGAAGGCCTCGCTGATGGTGCGGGCACGCTTGGGCGAGACCCCCTTCAGCGCGGTGAGCTTCTCCGGCTCCTCCTCGATGACCCGCAGGGCATCCTCCCCAAAGTGCTCCATGAGCTGCCGGGCGGTGGCCTTTCCGATGCCCTTGATGGCCCCGGAGGCCAGATAGTGGAAGATCTCCTTGAGCCCCTGGGGCAGGCGGCGCTCCACCGCGTCCGCCCGGAACTGAGTCCCATAGACGGCGTGGTGGACCCACTGCCCCCGGACGGTGAGATATTCCCCCGGGGACACCCCGGGCATGGACCCCACCACCGTCATCTCCTCCGGCCCCGCATCCAGGCGGAGGATGGTGTAGCCGTTTTCCTCGTTTTGAAAGATGATGGAGGAGACGGTCCCCTCCAGGGTGGAGCGTTCTTCTGTGAGCTGGGGCACTGCGGTCCCCTCCCTTCTTGTGTCTGTTCTATATTTGCCGGGATTTCGCCGCTCTTTTTAAGCCTCCCCCTCGGGGGAAAGGTGGCACGGCGAAGCCGTGACGGATGAGGGGGCAGTTCAGGACCAGGCATCGTTAGAAGAGGCCTGTAGGGGAGGGGCTTGCCCCTCCCGTCGTCTCCCTTTTTCTGCTTCTGTATGTAGGGCGCGAGAAGGTGAATTGCCCCGCAGGGGCAAGAGAAGCTGGCCTGGGCCACGACCCGGCGCGCCGCTCGTTTCCAAGCCGCGTTCTCTCACCGCCCCAGCCACTCCTCCAGCGCCCCTCTTGGGCAACAGGTGACCCAGGGCCAGCGGCGGGCCAGGCGCAGGGCCAGCTCCCGCCCCTCCGGGGTGAGGCCCGCGTCCCAGATCACCGCCTCCCCCCGGAACAGCCCCGCCCGGCGCAGCCAGGCCAGCTGCCGGAGGGCAACCTCCAGCCCTCCGCCGTCTCCCCTCCCGGGGAGGACGGCCCAGCATCCCTCCCCCTCCCCCGGCCGCAGCAGCCAGCCGAAAAACAGGGCGATCAGGCTGAATGCCCCAACGCAGCAGAGAAAGGCCAGCACACCCTCCTCAACGGGTCCCATCGGCACCACCTCCGGGGCATCCTATGCCCGAGGCGGAGGGGGGGTGCAATTTACTCCCCGGCGAGGGGCGGCACGCAGTCGGACATGACCGTATTTTGCAGGTACCCGGCGAAGCGGCCGTAGGCCTCCTGGGTCAGCGCCCCGGGAGCGGACATCACCACCAGGGGGTGGCCCTGGAAGCCCTTCCGGTAGGGCGGGTGGACGTGGGGGAAGGGATTTTTGGCAAATCCGCACCGCTCATAGAAGTGCTGCCGCCGGATGGAGATCTCGTCCACCGGCGGGTCGATCTCCAGGATCACCGGGATTCCCTGGCCGCACAGCTCGGCCAGGGCACGGGCTCCCACTCCCCCGCCCCGCAGCTCCGGGGCGATGGCGAAGTGCTCCACATACCGGAAGCCGGGCCCCTCCCAGTACAGGAGGATGCCCAGCAGCCGCCCGTCCTCCTCCAGCAGGGTGAACCGGTACTCCGGGTGGGAGAGCCGGGCCGCCTGGGCCGGGCGGGTGCGCCGCTCGTGGAGGGGGAAGCTGACTTCGTACAGGGCGAAGGCGGTCTCAAATTCCGGGCCGGCGGGGTCGGTCAAACGAATGAAATCCATAGCGGGTTACTCCTTTTCTTGGGCGGTCAATTCGCGACCCAGCAGGTAGTCGGTGGTGACGCCAAAGAAGTCGGCCAACTTGATCAACGTCAAAGACGGAACATTCACATAGCCGTACTCTATTTTTTGATAGTGCCGGTCAGTACATCCCAATAGTTCAGCCATTTCGACCTGCGTCACATTCCTGCGTCTCCGCAGTTCTTTGAGCCGGAGGCCAAAAGGTTCCATGATTTTCTCCATAAGCGCTATCTCCCATTGACACGAACTTTAAGATGGTGTATAATCACGAACTGTAAGGTGGTGTTATTGATGTCAGACCTGATGAACTGGCTCTACGACCATTATATCCATCCCCAAATCGAAAACCAGCCCCAGGACGGCGCCGACGAGCTGCACTTCGCCGTTCTGGAATCCGCCCTGATGGAGGCGGAAAAACAGGATCTGGAGCACGTCTGCCGCTTCTACGCCGTACAGGGGTTCCGGGCGGGGGTGAAGTTCGGGCTGGCACTGGGGGAGGATTTGAGAGAAATATAGTTTTGCAGGGGGATTCCGCCGCCTGCGGGCGGCGGGTTCCTTTGCCCATGGCGGCAAAGGAACCAAAACGCCACCGGGGACGCGGCCGATGGACTACGGCTCCGCTCCGCTTCGCCTAGGTCCATAGGCCGCCACCCTACCCCCTCTGTCGCTTCGCGACATCTCCCCCTGACAGGGGGAGTCGGCCCCGGACCCCGTTTTACGGGGGCCCCAATTAGGCGGCCTTGGCAGTCGCCGCAAAGGCGCGGGTGGCTCAGCTGATTGGCTGCCGCTCTATTACCGCTGCCGCTGAGGGTATGGTAACCTTTAGGTTCTGCTCCTCCTGGTGGAAAGCGCGCCTTTTGGCGTGTTTGGGCTCAAGTGCGGCTCAGGGGAATAGCGGGCGGGTCTTGGACCCGCCCCTACGGTGGATGCCGGGACGTTCCCGTTCTTCTTGTAGGGGCCGGTCCCAGACCGGCCCGTGGGCGGCCCAGGTGTGCCGCCCCTACGGCGTTCCCGGAAGCCGTTCCTTTTTTCGCAGGGGCCGGACACTGGCCGGCCCGTGGAGGGTTCTCTGTGGTTCCAGAGGTCACCCTCATCCGTCACGCTTCGCGTGCCACCTTCCCCCTTGGAGGGGGAAGGCTTTCAGGCGGCCGCAAGGGCCGCCCCTACGGCGGAAAACGGCCCCAAAGCGTTGGCTCGGCAAAGCCAGGCGCAAAACGGAATCCCCCACCCGGCTTCGCCGGGAGCCCCCTTTTACAAGGGGGCCTGGGCGGGAGGGGCAAGCCCCTCCCCTACGGCGATATTTGCACCAGTGGCGTTGGCTCAGCAAACCAAGGCGCAGTTCTTGAACTGCATCGGCGGCAAATTTCCCCCACTCAGGGCCCCAGTGGGCCCGGATGGAAACACTGGCAAGCACTCCTGGCTTTGCGCGCCGGAAATTTTGCTGAACTTTTCAGGAGCGGCCCCCGTAAAAGGGGTCCGGGGAAAGGCGACTATGGGCACGAAGTGCTCATCGGAGCCGTCCCCGGGGGCGTTTTGCTAAAATCCCCCGTTTCTCCCGGCGAAGCCCAGCGCAGCGGGTTCGCCGGGAAGAGGAGGAGCAAGGGAGCGAGCGCAGTTTTCGCCGTTAGGCGGAAACGGAGTTGAGCGGACTTTGCAACGACGAGCCGCCATGGGCAAAGTAGGTCGCCGCCCGGGACCGGGTTCGTTAGAAAAGAAACCTATTTTTGGCGGCGAAATACGGACCTTTCCGATCATCGCCCCCTCATCCGCCCCCTTCGGGGGCACCTGTCCCTATCCCCTCTGTCGCTACGCGACATCTCCCCTTGATAAGGGGAATCGGCCCCCAGGGGGAAGGCTAAATGAGAGCGGGCGGCGAAACTCCTCTGCGAATAAAGGATCACACCAGCATCCGCTTCAAATACTTCCCGGTATAAGACCGCTCACACTGAGCGACCTCCTCCGGCGTGCCGGTACACACGATGGTGCCGCCGCCGTCGCCCCCCTCGGGGCCCAGGTCGATGAGATAGTCGGCGGTCTTGATCACGTCCAGGTTGTGCTCGATGACCACCACGGTATTGCCCGCCTCCACCAGCTTCTGGAGCACGTCGATGAGCCGCTGGACGTCGTAGCTGTGCAGGCCGGTGGTGGGCTCGTCCAGGATATAGATGGTCTTGCCGGTGGAGCGCTTAGAGAGCTCGGTGGCCAGCTTCACCCGCTGGGCCTCGCCGCCGGACAGGGTGGTGGAGGACTGGCCCAGCTTCACATAGCCCAGGCCCACCTCCTCCAGGGTTTTCAGGCGGTTGTAGATGCGGGGGATGTTCTCGAAGAAGGGCAGGGCCTCGTCCACCGTCATCTCCAGCACCTCATAGATGTTCTTGCCCTTGTAGTGCACCTCCAAAGTCTCCCGGTTGTACCGCTTGCCCTTGCACACCTCGCAGGGAACGTAGATGTCGGGCAGGAAGTGCATCTCGATTTTCAGCAGGCCGTCCCCCTGGCAGGCCTCGCAGCGGCCGCCCCGGGTGTTGAAGGAGAACCGCCCCGGGCCGTAGCCCCGGGCCTTGGCATCCTGGGTGGAGGCGAACAGCTCCCGGATGTCGTTAAAGAGACCGGTGTAGGTGGCGGGGTTACTGCGGGGGGTGCGTCCGATGGGGGACTGGTCGATGTCGATGACCTTATCCAGGAACTCCTCCCCCTCGATGCGGTCGTGCTTCCCCGAGCGGACCTTCACCCGGTTCAGGTCGGCTCCCAGCTTTTTGTAGAGGATCTCGTTCACCAGGGAGGACTTTCCGCTTCCGGACACGCCGGTGACGCAGGTAAAGGTGCCCAGGGGGAAGTCCACGTCGATATGGCGCAAATTGTTCTCCGCCGCCCCGATGATTTTCAGGTGCTTCCCGTTCCCCTTCCGGCGCTCCTTGGGCACCGGAATTTTTCTGCGCCCGGCCAGGTAGTCGCCGGTGATGGAGCCGGGGGTATTCATCACCTCCTCGGGGGTGCCGGCGGCCACGATCTCGCCCCCGTGTACCCCCGCCCCGGGGCCCACGTCGATGATATAGTCGGCCGAGCGCATGGTGTCCTCGTCGTGCTCCACCACCAGGAGGGTGTTGCCCAGGTCCCGTAAATCCTTCATGGTCTTCAGGAGCATGTCGTTGTCCCGCTGGTGCAGGCCGATGGAGGGCTCGTCCAGAATATACAGCACCCCCATCAGGGAGGAGCCGATCTGGGTGGCCAGGCGGATGCGCTGGCTCTCGCCGCCGGACAGGGAGCCCGCCCCCCGGGAGAGGGTCAGGTACTGGAGGCCCACCGACTGGAGGAAGCCCAGCCGGTTTTTGATCTCCTTCAGGATGCGCTCGGCAATCCGCATCTGGGTGTCAGTGAGGGTCAGGTGGTCGATGAAGTCCAGGGCCTGAGTAACCGACTTGTGGCAGAAGGCGTCGATGTCCAGCCCCCCCACGGTGACCGCCAGGGACTCCTTCCGCAGGCGGCGGCCCTGACAGGTGGGGCAGGGGGACTCGCTCATGCACTCCTCCAGCTCCCGGCGCATGGCGTCGGACTGGGTCTCCCGGTAACGGCGCTCCAGGTTGTTGCAGATGCCCTCAAAGGCCTGGTGGAGGGTGCCCTTCCCTCTGGGCTGATCGTAGTGGAGGGTGAGCTCCTCCCCGCGGGTGCCGTAGAGGATCACGTCCATAACCTCCGGGGGCAGGTCCTTCACCGGGGTGTCCAGCTTGAAGCGGTACTTCTTGGCCAGGGCGTCAAAGTACATGCGTGAAATGCCGTCCGACTTGATGTTGCTCCACCCGGAGGCGGTGATGGCCCCCTCCAGGATGGACAGGTTCTTGTTGGGGATGACCAGGTCCGGGTCCACCTTCAGCTGGCTGCCCAGGCCGGTGCAGGTGGGGCAGGCCCCGTAGGGGTTGTTGAAGGAGAACATGCGGGGGGTGAGCTCCTCGATGGACACGCCGCAGTCCTCGCAGGCGTAGTTCTGGGAGAACAGGATGTCCCGGTCCTCCCCCACCACGTTGATGACCACCAGGCCGCCGGACAGGCCGGAGGCGATCTCCACCGAGTCGGTGAGCCGTCGGGCGATGTCGTCTCGGATGACCAGACGGTCCACCACGATCTCGATGGAGTGCTTCTTGTTCTTCTCCAAGCGTATCTCCTCGGAGAGGTCGTAGGTGATGCCGTCCACCCGGCAGCGCACATAGCCGGAGCGGCGGGCGTCCTCGAAGATCTTGGCGTGCTCCCCCTTCTTGCCCCGGATCACCGGGGCCATCACAGCTCCAGCACCTGGTCGATGATCTGGTCGATGGTCTGCTGCTTGATCTCCTTGCCGCAGATGGGGCAGTGGGGGGTGCCCACCCGAGCCCACAGCAGACGGAGGTAGTCGTAGATCTCGGTCACCGTCCCCACAGTGGAGCGGGGGTTTTTTGAGGTGGTCTTCTGATCAATGGAGATGGCGGGGGACAGGCCGTCGATGTAGTCCACGTCGGGCTTCTCCATCTGCCCTAAAAACATCCGGGCGTAGGAGGACAGGGACTCCACATACCGCCGCTGTCCCTCGGCATAGATGGTGTCGAAGGCCAGGGAGGACTTGCCGCTGCCCGACAGGCCGGTGAGCACCACCAGCTTGTCCCGGGGGATGGTCACGTCCAC
>CASEKM010000079.1 GCA_949288405.1 uncultured bacterium
AGGGCCACCCGCTCCCCGAAGGACCGGGTGTTGAAGTTGGAGGACTTCAGCTCGGGCAGCCAGCGGCGGCGGCCCATGAGGGTGGACACATAGCCGTCCTCCTTGGCCCGCTCCACCACATGGTCCATATAGGCCCGCACCCCGGGATAGGTGGCGAAATACCGGTCCATATAGTCCTTGGCCTCCGCCACGGTGACCCCGATGTCCTGGCTCAGGGAGAAGGCGGAGATGCCGTAGACGATGCCGAAGTTCACCGCCTTGGCGCTGCGGCGCATTTCCGGGGAGACCTGGTCGGGCTCCACCCCGAACACCTGGGCGGCGGTGACCGTGTGGAAGTCTCGGCCGGAGCGGAAGGCCTCGATCATCTTCTCGTCCCCGGCCATGTGGGCCAGCAGGCGCAGCTCGATCTGGGAGTAGTCCGCGTCCACCAGGGCCATCCCCGGCCCGGCCACGAACATTTTCCGCAGCTGGGCTCCCAGGGGGGTGCGGATGGGGATGTTCTGCAGATTGGGCTCCGTGGAGCTCAGCCGCCCGGTGGCGGTGACGGTGTTCTGGAAGCAGGTGTGGATGCGCCCGTCCGGGCCGATCACCTTCCCCAGGCCGTCCGCATAGGTGGACTTCAGCTTGGTGAGCTGCCGGTAGTCCAAGATCTGCTCGATGATGGGGTGTCTCCCCCGCAGCTTGTCCAGCACCTCCGCGTTGGTGGAGTAGCCCGTCTTGGTCTTCTTCACCGGGGGCAGGCCCAGCTGGTCAAAGAGGATATGCCCCAGCTGCTGGGTGGAGTTGATGTTGAACTCCTCCCCGGCCAGCTCGTAAATGGCGGCCTGCACCTTCTCAATGCCATCGGCGAGCGTCTCCCCGAAGGCCGCCAGGGCCCCCCGGTCCACCAGCACCCCGGCCTGCTCCATCTCGGCCAGCACCGGGCACAGGGGGAGCTCCACCTGATGGTACAGCTTGTCCAGGCCCAGCTCCTCCAGCCGCTGGGACAGAGTGTTCCGCAGCGCCCCGATCAGGGCGGCGTGGGACATGAGGGCCCCCGTGGGCTCCGCCGGGTCGGCCAGGGGACCGAAGGCCCCCTCCTCCAGATAGGTCTTGGCCTTGGGGAACTCCTGGTTGTAGTAGGTGAGGCCCAGCTTCTCCAGGTCGTAGCTGCCGTCGGTGGGGGCCAGCAGGTAGGCGGCCACCTCCGTGTCAAAGACGAAGCCCCCGGGCGAAATCCCCTCGTCCAGCAGCTTCTTCCACAGCTCCTTGGACCCGTGGACCGCCTTTTTGATCTCCGGGCCGAACAAGGTTTTCAGGCCGCCGTTGTAGCCCTCCAGCTTGTCCGCAAACAGCAGGGCGGCCCGGTGCTCCCTCTCCGAGACCTGCCACTCCACGCACACCCCGTCCAGGGAGGGCAGGGCCAGCACGTTCACCCCGTCCAGCCCCTTCCAGAGGGCCAGCAGCTCCTCCAGCCGCGCCCGGGTCTCCACTACCTCGCTGTCACAGGTGACCGAGACGGCCGGCTCCTCCCGGACAGCCCCCTCCCCCTGGGGGGCGGTGAGGTGGAACTTGTCGATGAGCTTGGCAAACTCCAGGTCCAGGAACAGCTGGTACAGGGCGGGGCCGTTGGGCTCCCGGCGCAAATTGTCCTGGGGGCTGAACTCGATGGGGGCGTCGGTGCGGATGGTGGCCAGGTCATAGGACATGCGGGCCTGGTCCTCCCCCTCGGTGAGCTTTTTGATCACCCCGGGCTTGGCGGGGACGCCGGGGGCCATCTCCACCTCCGGCAGGGCGGCGTACAGGTCGTCAATGGAGCCGTACCGCTGAATGAGGGCCATGGCGGTCTTCTCCCCCACCCCCTTCACCCCGGGGATGTTGTCGCTGGTATCCCCCATGAGGGCCTTCAGGTCGATGATGTGGATGGGGTCGAAGCCGTACTCCTCCCGAAAGGCCTCCGGGGTCATGTCCCGGGTGGTGGTGCGGCCCATGCGGGTGGACACCAGCTTCACGGTGGTGTCCTCCGTCACCAGCTGGAGGGAGTCCTTGTCCCCGGTGACGATGGTAGTCTCCCACCCGGCGGCGGCGTCCTTTCGGGCAATGGTGCCCAGCAGATCGTCCGCCTCCCAGCCGTCCAGCTCGTACATGGGGATGTTCATGGCGGAGAGCACGTCCTTTAAAATGGGCATCTGGCTGGCCAATTCATCCGGCATTCCCTTCCGGGTGGCCTTGTAGTCCTCGTAGGCCAGGTGGCGGAAGGTGGGGGCCTTCCGGTCGAAGGTGACGCACAGGGCGTCGGGCTTCCCCTCGTCCAGCAGTTTTTGTAAAATGTTCAGAAAGCCGAAAATGGCGTTGGTGGGCTGTCCCGCCCGGGTGGTCAGGTTCTGGCTCACCCCGTAAAAGGCCCGGTTGACGATGGAGTTGCCGTCCAGGACCATCAGTTTCTTCATACGAAATCCTCCTGTCTCCGGCCCCGGCGGGGCGGAGCGGCGTTTTTTATAGTATACCAGCTTTCCCGGGGCGGGACAAGGGGAAACGGGGGCTCGCCCCGGAGGCTAGTTTCTTTTTCACGCGGAAAAGGAACCAAAAAACACTGGGGGATTGCCGTAGGGGCGGCCCCCCCTGGGCCGCCCGCATGTTTCGGGATCTCCCTATGTAGGGCGCGACGACCCCGGCGCGCCGTTTTACACGGGTTCGCACCGAGGACAGGAAGACAAATTGGGAAAATTAAAATAATTTCACTCTTGACTTTAATTTTATTTATGCTATATTAAATATAATTAAATGCAATAAGAAAGGAGAATTTCTTTGGAGCTCGATAAAATCCCCCAGTGGTTTCTCGCCCTGGAATCGGAGGACGCCGCTTTTCTCAAGAACTTTGTGCTGAAATCCGGCTCTCTCAAGGAGATCGCCCACCTGTATCAGGTGTCCTATCCCACCGTCCGGCTGCGGCTGGATAAACTCATTCAGAAGATCCAGCTCAGCGACCAGAAGGCGGAGGAGCCCTTCTCCGCCTTCATCAAAGGGCTGGCGGTGGACTCCCGCATTGACCTGGAGACCGCAAAGCTGATTATTGAAAAGTACAAAGAGGAAAAAAACCGCAAGGAGGCAGACACATGAAAACCGCTATCACCTTTGCCATCGCCATTGTTGTCTTCGTGTTTCACTACTGGGCATGCCGCAGAAGTCCGAAATATTGGTATGTAGGGGGCATCATCCCCCTGCTGTGGTTTGGTGCCCTGGCCGTTTTGTTCTGGAAGGGAATGATCCACTGGGCAGAGGACTGGAAGGTGCTTCTGTTTCCCACCCTGATCTTTCTGCTGATGTGGGCGGAGGGCCATCAGGCGGCCAAGAAAAAGGAGCTGGAGAAAATGAGGGCCCAGGACATCCCATAAACGGTAAAATACGCCTAAACAAAGGTCCCCCGGCTGTGCCGGGGGACCTGCTGCGTCTCGGGAAATATTAGATTTTGGCGGTCTCCACCAGGGCGGTGAGGTGGCAGATGATCACAGAGGCCTCAGCCCGGGTGATGCTGCTCTCTCCGTTGAAGCGGTACTGGGCGTCGCCGGTGAGCACCCCGGAGCGGTACCAGCGGTAGACGATCTCGCCGTACTCGTCGCCCTCGGCCAGGTCGGGGATGAAGCCGTCGGCCACCTCGTTCACGCCGCCGGCCACGCGGGGAGGATAAGCGGCCTTGTCCCAGATGGCGGCCATCTCAAAGCGGGTGGCGTCCTCGTTGATGCGCTCCAGATAGCCGTCCTCCTCGGCGATGATCCCGTTCTCCAGACAGTAGGTGTAGTAGGGGGTATACCAGGCCTCGCCCTCCACGGCGGCGGGGATCTCATCGTTGGTGTGGGCGGAGTGGAGCCGGGCGGCCAGGACGACCACCTGGGCCACGGTGAGGGACTGATTGGGGCCGAAGGAGCCGTCGGGATTGCCGGAGAACCAGCCGGCGTTGGCGGCGGGGATGACAAAGGGGGCGAACCAGTCCCCCTCGGCTACGTCGGTGAAGGACACGTCCTCCCGCTCCTCCAGGGGGAGCTCGCCAAAGCTGTTTTTGTAGCCAAAGCGGATGGCCACGTTCCAGTCGGCGTACTCCTCGGGGATGGTCAGGGTGAAGGTGCGGGTCTCCTCAGAGGGGATGGTGAGATACTCATAGTAGTCGTTGACCTGATTCGCGGTGAAGAGCTCGGTCATCTCCCCCTCAGGGGTGACGGCGGCATAGTGGTCGGCGGAGCCGCTCTGGGTGAAATGGATGTTCAGGCTCCACATATCCCCCTCCTCCAGGTCAGCAGTGCCCACAGTCAGCTGGCTGCCCACTGCGAAGGTGTCGCCGCTCACATAAAAGGATACTCCTTCCACAACGACGGTGGAGGTAAAGCCGCTGGCCGACCCGGACGCCCCGGAGGAAGTCTCCGCCTCGGCGGCGGAGGCGGGGATCAGCGCCATTCCCAGACACAGGGCCAGGGCAAGGGCGGCGGAGATCATGCGGGAAATACGTTTTTTCATAGTTCTGCACTCCTTTTTCTCTCCATTTTTTTCGGAGGCCGCCCGGCCGCGGGGTGCAGGGAGTGAGGGCCGGGCCAGACTCCGCATAATCTTATTTTAGCCATATTTCCTAAAAATGCAAGGGATTTCTGCAAGTTTCTGGAATTTTTCAGTTATTTTACAGGTTCTGGGCCAGCCGGATTGCCCGCTCCCGGGCCTCCTCCACAATGGACTCCGGGTCGCAGCCCCACACGTCCAGGTTCTCTGCCGCCACGCAGCGGGCCTCCGGGATGCCCAGCATCCGCCCCAGGCCCTGGAGGTACTGGAAGCCGTAGTTCTGATCCCCAATGGGGCCCCCGGCGGTGGTGAGGTAGACCAGGGCGCCGGCCCGGCTCATGCCCACCTGCTGTCCCTCCTGGGTGTAGCGGAAGGTGATCCCCAGCATGCTGGCCCACTCCAGATAGACCTTCAGGGCGGCCGGGAAGGTCAGGTCCCAGTAGGGGGCCCCGATCACCACCAGGTCGGCCTGGGCCACCTCGTGGGCCGGGTCGAACATGGGGTCCCGGGGATTTTCGGGGAAGCGCTGGTGCCGCCGGTCGTCCAGCTCTGTGGTGAGCACTGGCAGGGGGGAGGCGGTCAGGTCCCGCTCCCGGATCTCCGCCTCCGGCCAGCGGTTTTTGCAGGCATTCAAAAAGGTCTGGCACAGCTTCCAGGTGCGGGAGCGCTCCGGCCCCCGCATACAGGCGTTGACAAACAGGATTTTATTCACATTTTCCATGGTACTGATTCTCCTATGACCAGATCATATTTTATGCCGCCGGGCCCTCTGCGGGGCCGGAGACGGGCTCAGAGGCGCCCCGCCGCCAGGTCCCGCAGGGCGCACTGGGCGGTTTTCACCAGATACTCCATGGCCTCCACCGGGTGGCGGCCGGCGGCGGTCTCCCCGGTGAGCATCAGGGCGCAGGAGCCGTCCAGCACCCCGTTGTAGATGTCGCTTACCTCCGCCCGGGTGGGCACCGCCCGCTCCTCCATGGACCACAGCAGCTGGGTCACCACAAAGAAGGGCTTTCCCGCCTCCCGGCACCGGCGGGCGATGCGCTTCTGGGCGGAGGGCAGCTCCCACAGAGGCATACTGTTCCCCAGATCGCCCCGGGCGATGCAGATGATGTCCGCGGCCTCCATGATCTCGTCCAGCTTCTCCATTCCCCGCCGGTTTTCGATCTTGGCCATGATCTCCACCCCCTCCAGGCCGTTCTGGTCCAGGGCGGAGCGCAGGGCCTCCACGTCCTCCCGGCCCCGCACAAAGGGCTGGAGGATGTGGGTCACCCCGAAGCGGCCCGCCAGGGCCAGATTGGCCCGGTCCTCTCCGGTGAGGGCGGGGGCGTCCACCTCCTTCCCCAGAAGGGCCAGGCTCTTGCGGCTCTTGAGAAGGCCGCCCCGGTCCACCCGGCACAGCAGCCGGTCCGGCCGGGCCTCCTCCACGGTGAGCAGCAGGGCGCTGTCGTCCAGGGAGATCCGGTCCCCTGTCCGGGCCGCAACCAGAAGGTTTTCAGGGATAGGGACGCCCTCCGAGCCCAGCGTGACCCGCCCGCCCTCCGGGAGGGGGACAGGCTCAGCCAGCCGCCCCACCCGCAGCTCCGGGCCCTGGAGGTCCACGATCAGGCTGGCCTCCACCCTCGCCTGCCGGGCGGCGGGCCAGAACGCATCCTCCAGCAGGGAGGCGCACTCTGGGAGGGTGGTGTGGGACAGGTTCAGCCGGGCCCCGGTCATCCCCGTCTGAAACAGGGCGGTCAAAATCTCCCGCTGGGCGCAGGAGGCCCCCAGCGTTCCGTAAAAATCCATGGGCAGACGCCCCTTTCTGCAAACTCTCGCCCTCTATTATGGGGCGGAGGCCCGTTCCCGTCAATGCGGAGGAGAAAATTTTCTTTTGTGGGATTTCTCCGCCCCTTCTCATTGACGCTCCCCCGGCGGGATGGTATACTACATTAGTTATATTTGTTTGATTTCGATTTTGCGAGGTGTCGTCCCTATGTGGCTTTCCGACCGCTGGAAGGACTATGAACTCATCGACTGCTCCCGGGGGGAGAAGCTGGAGCGCTGGGGGGACCAGCTGCTGGTGCGGCCCGATCCCCAGGCCATCTGGAACACCCCCCGGACCCACCGGGGCTGGAAGCACAACGCCGGGCGGTATGCCCGCTCCTCCTCCGGGGGAGGGCAGTGGCAGAACAAGTCCATGCCCGAGCGGTGGACCGTCCGCTACGGCTCCCTCACCTTCAACATCAAGCCCATGAATTTCAAGCACACCGGCCTCTTCCCTGAGCAGGCCGCCAACTGGGACTGGGCCCAGGAGCAGATCCGCTCCGCCGGCCGGCCCATCAACGTGCTCAACCTGTTCGCCTACACCGGGGGAGCCACGGTGGCCTGGCCGCCGCCGGGGCCAGCGTGTGCCACGTGGACGCCGCCCGTGGCATGGTGTCCTGGGCCCGGGAGAACGCCAAGAGCTCCCACCTGGAGGACGCCCCCATCCGCTGGATCGTGGACGACTGCGCCAAGTTCGTGGAGCGGGAGATCCGCCGGGGCCGGCGGTACGACGCCATTATCATGGACCCGCCCAGCTACGGCCGGGGCCCCTCCGGGGAGGTGTGGCGGCTGGAGGAGAACCTGTACCCCTTTGTGGAGCTGGTCTCCGGGGTGCTGTCCGACCAACCCCTGTTCATCATTTTGAACTCCTACACCACCGGCCTGGCCCCCTCGGTGCTCACCTACATCCTGGAGACCCTCGTCTCCAAGAAGTTCGGCGGCCACACCGTCAGCGACGAGCTGGGCCTCCCCGTCACCGAGAGCGGCCTGGCCCT
>CASEKM010000080.1 GCA_949288405.1 uncultured bacterium
CTGGGACCGGGAGCGCTGGGGGCGCTCCCCGGCGGAGCTGCTGGCCGGGCACTACCACCGGGCCATTCTGGCCCGGCTCCCCGCCGCGGCCCGGAGCAGGGGACTGCGCTCCACCCAGGCCGCAGCCTGGCTGGAGGAATTCCTGGCCCTGGAGGGGCGGTGCGACAGCCGCCGGCTGCCCGAGCTGCTGAAGCACTTCCTCCAGGCGGGAGGCTGGCTGGGGGAGTACCCGGACCACCCGGCGGTGGAGCAGGTGCTGGAGCGGTACCCCCGAGTGCTGCTGGCCGCCTCCCGCCAAGTGCTGAAGGATTTTTCCGCCCTCCAGCCGGAGGCGGGCCTGGCGGACTTCCTGGAGGCCGAGGGCTTTCCGGAGGGGCAGCTGCTCACCCAGGGGCTGGGGGCGGTGTGGTCGGTGTGGTATGTGCCCCGGGCCATCCGCACCAGCCTCTCCCTGCTTATCGCCCTGAACCCCAAGGACGAGTACCCGGAGGCCCGGGCTATGCGCCGCCGCTTTGTCCTGCACCTGGGGGGCACCAACACGGGCAAGACCTACGCCGGGTTTCAGCGGCTGATCCGGGCCGGGACGGGGGTCTATCTGGCCCCGCTGCGGCTGCTGGCCCTGGAGGCCCAGGAGACCCTGCTGGAGGCGGGCGTGGACTGCTCCCTGTCCACCGGGGAGGAGGAGGACCTGCGGGAGGGGGATACCCACCTGGCAGCCACGGCGGAGAAGCTGCCTCTGGACCGGCGCTATGACGCGGCGGTCATCGACGAGTGCCAGATGATCGCCGACAAGCAGCGGGGCTACGCCTGGACCCGGGCCATCCTGGGGGTGCTGGCCCCGGAGGTCCACCTGTGCGCCGCGCCGGAGGCCAAGCACCTGCTTATCCGCCTGATCGAGAGCTGCGGGGACAGCTATGAGGTGGTGGAGCACAAGCGCACCACCCCCCTGATCTGCATGTCCCACACGGTGGACTACCGGCGGGTACAGCCCGGGGACGCCCTCATCACCTTTTCCAAGGTGGGGGTGCTCAGCGTGGCGGAGGATCTGCGCCAGAGCGGCAAGGAGCCGGCCATTATCTACGGGGCCCTGCCCTACTCCACCCGGCGCAGGCAGATGGAGGGGTTCCTGGAGGGGCGGATGGAGTACATCGTCTCCACCGACGCCATCGGCATGGGGCTGAACCTGCCCATCCGCCGGGTCATTTTCCTGGATACGGAGAAGTTCGACGGGGAGGCGCGCCGTCCGGCAGATCGCCGGCCGGGCGGGCCGGTACGGCATGTACCCCAGGGGCTATGTGGGGGCCGCCCAGAACCTGGAGGTGATCCGGGCGGGGCTGGAGGCCCCGGTCCCGCCCCTTCAGCGGGCGGTGGCGGGCTTCTCCGACCTGGTGCTCCAGGTGGACTTCGACCTGCTGGAGGTGCTCACCCAGTGGAACCAGATGCCCACGGTGGAGCCCTATGAGAAGCTGGACATCTCCCGGTACCTCTCCCTCATCTCCAAAATGCGGGAGATGGGCTTCGTCCTCACCAAGGAGCAGGAGCTGCGGGCGGCCAACATCCCCTTTGACGAGACGGAGGAGCCCCTGCGGGAGCTGTTCTTCCGTTTCCTGCGCCAGTGGCAGCAGGGCGAGGCGGTGGAGCAGCCGGCCCTGCCCGAGGAGGAGCCCACCCTGCCGGAGCTGGAGCTCCACTACCGGAAACTGGACCTGTACTTCTCCTTTGCCAAGGCCTTCGGCTGTCCGGTGGACGAGGACAAGCTGTACGACAGCCGGGAGCGGGTGGCCGAGGCCATCAACGAGATTTTGCTCCACCGGCTGCGGAACAACATCCGCTTCTGCGCCCGGTGCGGCAGGGCCCTCCCCCTCCACCACCGGGGACGGCTGTGCGACGACTGCTACCGCCGGGAGCGGCGGGGGGCGTCCCGGAGGCCGGGATAGGCCCTGTTTTGTCAAATGCCCCGAAAAAACGCCGGGAAATGTGCCGCTATTTTCCATTGGAGGCCCACAGGAAAATTGACTTTTTGAAAAAAGCCATATATAATAAGAAAAGTTTTGTAAACTGCGTGTATCCAGCGACTGGAAACTATTTTGGCCGGCCGGGCGGGGCGAACGCGCCCGGAAGAGACAGAGACATGCGGACAGACGGAGGCCGGCTTTTCGTCCGGCCTCTTCTTTGCCGCCGCGGTCGGCCCTATGGGAGGTCCCAACCATGAGTTTTTCCCTACCCCGCTATCTGGCCCCGGATTTTGCCGCCCTGGGTCTGGATCAGGCCCCGGACGCGGTCCTTCTCCCGGCGGAGCAGGACGGCGTGGTGCCTAAGGGCTATCACGCCACCACCCTATTCCCGGAGTACTACCGCCTCAACGGCGCGTGGGTGCTGGCGGAGGACAGCCGCATGGACTGTGTGGCGGTGGTCCGGGAGGGCCGGCTGCGCATCGTGGAGTTCCGCAATGTGAAGGCGGGCGACCTGGTGGTGACCGGCCGCACCGAGGACGGCTCGGAGGGGATCTACATCAACCCCAACTGCTTTGCCGACGAGACGGGGGAGCGGGAGTCCTTTGCCTTCCGCACCGGCCGCAGCCGGGAGACCGCCTACTCCATCGACTACGACGAGCTCTATCAGCTGCTGCGCCACGAGCGGGAGCACGGGAACATCCTGTGGGTCATGGGGCCCGCCTGCGCCTTTGACGCGGACGCCCGGGCCGCCTTCGCCGCCCTGGTGCGGGGAGGCTTTGTCAACGGCCTGATGGCGGGCAACGCCCTGGCCACCCACGATCTGGAGGCCAGCTATCTGGGTACCGCCCTGGGGCAGGACATCTACACCCAGAAGCCCCACTACAACGGCCACTACAACCACATCGACACCATCAACGAGGTGCGCCGCCTGGGCTCCATCCCCGCCTTTGTGCGCTCCGGCGCGGTGACCGACGGCATCATGTACGAGTGCGTCCAGCACCACGTGCCCTTCGTGCTGGTGGGCTCCGTCCGGGACGACGGCCCCCTGCCCGAGGTGTACGGGGACGTGTACCAGGGGCAGGACGCCATGCGGGAGCTGGTGCGGAAGGCCACCACCATCATCTGCATGGCCTCCACCCTCCACACGGTGGCCACCGGAAACATGACCCCCTGCTACCGGGTGGCGGAGGGCGGGGTGCGCCCCCTGTATTTCTACTCGGTGGACATCTCGGAGTTTGCGGTGAACAAGCTCCGGGACCGGGGCAGCCTGTCGGTGAAGACCATCGTTACCAACGTGCAGGATTTTATTGTCCACGTGCGCAAGGGCGTCGGGGCGGACTGACCCCGCTGTGGACAGAGCGCAGACCGGACCGGACAGAGCGGTCCGGTCTGCTTTTTTGTAAATTGAGAAACGAAATACAAATTTTGCAATAAATATGCAAGAGCAATTCCAAGATATCCCCGCGGCCGGGGCCGGGAAAGTCTGGAACGGCGGCCGAACCGGGGCGGGGTGCGTCCCGGCGGGGGTCCCGAGGCGTGTGATTGTTTTGTGAAACGGTGCGGGCCGGGGGAATTTTTTCTTGTGCCGGGGCGGGGGACTATGGTATAGTGTTAGGGAAAGATCATCGGGAGAGGAGGCGCTGGGTTGCGGAGGAACATCGTATGGCGGGGGGCGCTGCTGGCTCTGGCTCTGACACTGCTGGCCGGCTGCGGCGCGCCCTCCGGGCCGTCTGGCTCCGGCAGCGGGGCGGAAAACCTGACCCTGCTCACCATCGGCACCGCGGACAGCGGCGGCACCATGTACCAGGCGGGCAGCGCCATCGCCCAGGTCATCACCCAGGAGGACAGCTCCATTAAAATCAATATCAGCGCCTCCAGCGGCTCCAACCAGAACGTCCGCCTCCTGGACTCCGGCGAGGTGGACCTGGCCCTGGTGTCCGGGGACGTGGCCTATGCGGCCCTCCACGGGGAGCGGGACTTTCAGACGCCGGTAGAGGGGCTGCGGGCCATCGCCGCCGTCTACTCCAGCGTCTCCAGCTGGACGGTGCTGGACGGTGCGGCGGAGCAGTTCGTCCACGATCTGGCGGGCAGCACGGTGGGAGTGGGTCCCGCCGGCTCCTCCACAGAGCTGTCCGCCCAGGCGGCGGCGGGGGCCCTGGCCCTGGAGGAGCAGGGGACCGCGCTGCGCACCTGCGGCCTGGGCGTGGGGGCGGAGCTGCTGAAGGAGGGGGAGATCGCCGCCCTCCACGGCTTCACAGGGATCCCCATTCCCAGCATCGAGGCCCTCTCTCAGGAGACGGCCTGCCGGGTGCTCCTGTACACGCCGGAGGAGCTCCAGACCATTTTGGAGGAGAACCCCGTCTACTACCCGGCGCAGATCCCGGCCGGCACCTATGAGGGGCAGGAGGAGGCCATCGACACCTTTGGGGTCAAGTGCCTGCTGTGCGTCCGGGAGGACATGGACGACGAGCTGGCCTATCAGCTGGCCCGGGCCCTGTGGAACGCCGCCGGCCGCATGGGGGACTACCAGCCCGCCCTGGCGGACATGGCCCGGGACGGCTTTATGGACCAGCAGCTGACCATTCCCCTCCACCCGGGGGCGGAGCGCTTCTATATGGAGCTGGCGGACCTGTGACCGGTGCGGCGGATTGACTTTTCCGGGAAAGCTTGGTATAGTGGACCTGAGGCAGAGCACATCCTATCGTACACAGGACTGCCTGCCATCTTGAGTTCTGCGTTAGAGGAGGAGTGTCCCATGAAGTTCTATGTCTGTGAGCACTGCGGAAACATTGTCACCTTTGTCAAGTCCAGCGGCGTGCCGGTGATGTGCTGCGGCCAGAAGATGACGGAGATCGTCCCCGGCACCACCGACGCCGCCCTGGAGAAGCACGTCCCCGTGGTCAAGACCGAGGGAATCCAGGTCACCGTGACGGTTGGGGCTGTGGAGCACCCCATGCTCCCGGAGCACTATATTGAGTGGATCGCCCTGGAGACCCAGCAGGGCAGCCAGATCAAGCACCTGAAGCCCGGCGAGAAGCCCCAGGCGGTCTTTGCCCTGGCGGAGGGAGACCAGGCTGAGGCGGCCTACGCCTACTGCAACCTCCACGGTCTGTGGAAGGCCTGAGCCTAGAGACGATAAAAAATCGGGCGGAGCTGTACGGCTCCGCCCGATTTTTTGGATCGGGGTCAGTCCTCGGTCTTGGGCTCCTCCTGGGAGGGGGCCTCGTCCGGCTGCTCCTCCTGGGTATCACCGGCGGTCACCTCGGCCTCCACGGCCTCCTCCACCGCCGCGTCGTCGATCTCCTCGCCGTTGGCCTTGGCCTCGGCCTTCAGCTCCGCGATGCGGTCGTTGTTGGCCTGGATGGCGGCCTTGGCGGCGGCGATCTTCTCGCAGGCGGCGGCGTAGCCCGCCTCGGGGGTGGCTCCGTGCTCGGCGTAGTACAGCTTGCCCAGCTCCACATAGGCCTTCTTGATGCCGCCTTCCTCCGCCAGATTGGAGGCGGACAGCTTGGCGATCTCCGCCAGGCGCTTGGAGGTGGCCACGCCGGTCTCGGCCAGCCGCTTGGACGTGGCGGCCACGCTCTGGGCCAGATCGGTAGCCAGCTCGGTCAGGTTGTCAAAATTATCCGAAAATCCCATGGTAGGTACCTCCTTAACTTGTACGGTTTCCCGTGTGTGGCTTCATTTTACCTTATTTCCCACAGGGACGCAAGGACCTTTGCGGGGTTTTAATCGTTTTTTTATCTGCCTGCAAGACAGCTTTCAAAGGGCGCTCCTCACGCGCCCTCGCCGGGCTGCTCCTCGGTGAACTCATAGTCCTTGCCGGGCAGGACGGCGTTCAGGGCGATGCCGGCGATGGCGGCCACCGCCATGCCGGACAGGCTCACCTCCACCGGACCCAGGGCGAAGGTCACCGCACCAGAGTAGTTCACCCCAATGGCCAGCACCATGATGATGGCGGCGATGATCACGTTGCGGCTGTTGGTGAAGTCCACCTGGTTCTCCACGATGTTTCGGATGCCCACGGCGGCGATCATGCCGTAGAGGACCATGGACACGCCGCCCATGGTGGCGGTGGGCATGGCGGACACCAGGGCCGCGAACTTGGGGGAGAAGGACAGGAGGATGGCCAGACAGGCGGCGATGCGGATCACCTTGGGGTCATAGACCCGGGACAGGGCCAGCACGCCGGTGTTCTCCCCGTAGGTGGTGTTGGCCGGGGCTCCGAACAGGGCGGCCAGAGAGGTGGCCAGGCCGTCTCCCAGCAGGGTGCGGTGCAGGCCGGGGTCCCGCAGGTAGTTGCGCTCACAGGTGGAGGAGATGGCGCAGATGCCCCCGATATGCTCCACCATGGTGGCCAGAGCCAGGGGCATGATGGTGACGGCGGCGGTCACCAGCAGGCCGGTGTCCACCTCCGGCCGGGCAAACAGGCCGAACAGGGTGTCCTCAAACCGGAAGGGCAGGCCGATCCAGGGGGCGTCCAGCAGGGCCTGGACCTTGACCGGGTCCATGACCTCCATGCCGGCGGCCTGGCACAGGGCGGCGGCGGCGTAGGAGCCCACCACACCCAGCAGGATGGGGATGATCTTTACCATCCCCCGGCCCCAGATGTTGCACACCACCACCACGGCGATGGCGATGAGGGCGATGGCCCAGTTGGAGCGGCAGTTGGTGATGGCGGTGGAGCTGAGGGTCAGGCCGATGCAGATGATGATGGGCCCGGTGACGATGGGCGGGAAGTAGCGCATCACCGCTTTCGTCCCAAAGACCTGGAACAGGGCGGAGAGCACCACGTACAGCAGCCCCGCCAGGGCCACGCCGAAGCAGGCGTAGGGCAGCAGCTCCGTGTTGGAGGTGAGGGACCCGTCCTCCCCGGCCAGCATGGGGGCGACGGCCTGATACCCGCCGACAAAGGCGAAGGAGGAGCCCAGGAAGGCGGGCACCTTCCACTTGGTCAAAAAGTGGAACAGCAGCGTGCCCAGCCCCGCGAACAGCAGGGTGGCGGATACGGACAGGCCCGTAAGGGCGGGCACCAGCACGGTGGCGCCGAACATAGCGAACATGTGCTGGGCGCCCAGAACGAACATCTTGGGCGTGCCCAGCTGCCGGGCGTCGTAGATCCCTTGGGATTGGTTCATACAATGATCTCCCTTCGATTGCAAAAATACGCACAAAAAAAGACAATCACAGGGTGATTGTCAGCGCCAATGGGACAAAGAGAGGGCCGCATCTGTCCGGTTCCCGTTCCGCATACGACCGCCCCCTCGTCTCAAACTTGTCCCATTGTATCAGAACGCGGGGAAAAGCGCAAGGGGTTTCCATCAAGGGGAAAACTTTCGTTCGGCGATCCCCCCGCCCGGCTCCGCGGGAGTCCCCGAAACGCGCCCGCAGCGGTCAGCCTGCTGCTGACGGCTTTCTCCTTGGAGGGGGAGGCCTTGCCGGCGGACCGTTTCTTATGCGCTGCCGGTTGACTTTCCCGAAAAAACTGGATAAACTAAGACGTGATTTGCATTGGGGACCTCCCGTCCCCGAGAGAAAGAGAATAAATAAGGAGCGACCGCCCATGAAAAAGCCCTTTGTCACCCTGGAGCAGCTCCAGGAGATCACCAAGCAGTACCCCACCCCCTTCCATCTGTACGACGAGAAGGGCATCCGGGAGAATGCCCGGGCCCTGCGGAAGGCCTTCAGCTGGAACCCCGGCTACAAGGAGTTCTTCGCCGTGAAGGCCACCCCCAACCCCCAGATCCTGAAGATCCTGAAGGAGGAAGGGTGCGGGGTGGACTGCTCCTCCCTGTGTGAGCTGCTCATGTCCGACCGGTGCGGGTTCCACGGGGAGGACATCATGTTTTCCTCCAACGACACCCCGGCCGAGGAGTTCGTGCTGGCCGCCAAGCTGGGGGCCACCATCAACCTGGACGACATCACCCATGTGGACTTCCTGAAGAATACGATCGGTTATATTCCGAAGAAAATCTCCTGCCGGTTCAACCCCGGCGGCACCTTCCAGCTGGGGGAGAGCAAGGAGGGCTTCCAGGTGATGGACAACCCCGGCCAGGC
>CASEKM010000081.1 GCA_949288405.1 uncultured bacterium
AGCTGGTCCTGGGCCGGGACGGGGAGGACGGGCACATCCGGATGACCGGCCCGGCGGTCACGGTGTTCGAGGGGGAGGTGGAGGAGCTCCCCTAGCCGCGCCGCCCCCCGGCGGTCAGCCCGCCTGGGGCGGCCGGGTGCCCAGGATGTGGAGGAAGCGGATCTCCTGGTAGTAGTAGGTGCTCAGGGGCCGGAAGTCCGCGTCCTGGCTGTGGGCGGCCACCAGGATGTTGTCCAGGGCCGGGGGGCTGCCCACCTCCACCACGATGGGGGTGTGGCCGAAGGTGTCGTAGGCAAAGCGCAGCTGGACAAAGTCCCCCGGCTCCAGCATCTCCAGGGAGGCGGCCACCCCCACCGGCCCCCGGGTCTCCTCCGGGCGGGTCATAAAGTTGTAAAAGTAGGGCACCCCCGTCCAGGCGGGCGCCTTGTCGCCCCCGTCGATGTAGTACCAGCCCAGGTCCGGGGTGAAATTCATCACGCCGCTGCCCTGGTACAGGCACTGGGAGGCGAAGTTGGTGCAGTCTCCTCCGATGGTCTCGAAGTCAAAGTAGTTTGGGTTGCGGCCGTAGGCCCACCGGTGGGCATAGCGCACCGCCGCCCGGCGGTCATAGGGAATCAGTTCCGGCAATGGGTCCCCCTCCTCTCCTCCCCCAGACTATGCCCCCGCCCCCAGCCCGGTGAGGCCAGCCGCCGGAAAATTTGCGCCCCGCTCTTGACAAAGCGCCCAGTTCGTCCTACCATACCTTCATCCCACAGATGTATGTCAGGAGGAACCCGACCTATGGACGCACAGACCTGTATCCTCACCCGGCGCAGCGTTCGGAAATTCACCCGCCAGCCGGTGAGCCGCGCGCTGCTGGAGCAGGTGGTGGCTCTGGCCGCCTATGCCCCCAGCTGGAAAAACACCCAGATCAGCCGCTATCTGGCCATCGAAGACCCGGAGGTGCGCGGCGCCATCGCCCGGGAGTTCTGTCTCCCCGGCTCCAACAATCCGGCCATCATCCAGGACTGCCCCCTGCTGGTGGCCCAGACCTTTGTGAAAAACCGCTGCGGCTATGAGCGGGACGGCACCTTCACCACCGACCGGGCCGACGGCTGGCAGTACTACGACTGCGGCATCGCCGCCCAGACCTTCTGCCTGGCCGCCCACGACCTGGGGCTGGCCACCGTCATCATGGGGGTCTTTGACCGCAGGCGCCTGGAGGCCTATCTCCAGATCCCCGAGGATCAGGAGCTCATGGCCCTCATCGCCGTGGGCTACCCCGCCCAGGAGGGCCCCGCCCCCAAGCGCAAGGACGTGGACGTGCTCCTCTCCTGGCGGTAACGCCGCCGCAGGACAGCAAAACCCGGTACCGAGCTCGGTACCGGGTTTCAGTTTGCCCGAAATTCCGCCCCCGCCGGGGCGGGGGCGGAGCGGGCAGCTTTAGTTTCTGCTCTTGCCCAGGAAGCGCAGCAGGTACACGAACAGGTTGACAAAGTCCAGGTACAGCTGCAGGGCGGAGAAAATGGAGGCCTTCTCCATCATGTCCGGGTAGCCGGCGTAGTAGTGGTAGTAGTCCCGGATGCGCTGGGTGTCGTAGGCGGTATAGCCCAGGAACACCGCAATGCCGATCAGGCAGACCCCCGTGTCAAAGGCCGACAGGGCGGGGATGAAGATGGAGAGCACCCCGAACAGCACCAGGAAGATCAGCCCGGAGAACAGGATGGGCCCGAAGCCCGCCAGGCTCCGCTTGGTAAAGTGGCCGTAGGCCGCCAGCACGGCGAAGTAGACGGCGGTGGCCAGGAAGACAAACACCACGCTGGTCAGCCGGTACAGATACAGATAGGTGGACACGGTGAAGCCGAAGATGGCCGAGAAGGCGAGGAAGATGGACCTGGCCGTTCCCACGGACATGCGCTCGATGCGGGCGGCCATGGTAAAGGCCATGACCAGGGTGGCCACCAGCAGGAGGAGGGACACATAGGGGGCCCGCACCTGGAGATACAGGGTGAGGTTGGTGAGCCAGCAGCCCACCGCCACAGCGAAGGTGACCAGCAGGCCCAGCACCATCCACAGGAAGGTCCGGGCGGTGTACTCCCCCTCGGTGATGACCCGCCGCTGGGCGCCGTAGTCCCGGTCCAGCTCATAGGGATCAAAGCTCATGGTTTTCTGCTCCTTTCCAAAGAGGCACAGGCCTCTCTCTGCTCTATTATACCCCGGAGGGCCGGGGATGACAAGCGGGAAGTGCGCTACAGGGCGTCGATGAGGGCGAACAGCTCGTCCACCAGCCGGTCCTGGGGCACCTTTTTCACGATCTGCCCCTTGCGGAACAGCAGTCCCTCCCCCACGCCGCCGGCGATGCCGCAGTCGGCGGCGGAGGCCTCCCCGGGGCCGTTGACCACGCAGCCCATAACGGCCACGGTGATGGGCTTGTCTACCCCCTTCAGGCGCTCCTCCACCTCATTGGCCAGGGCGATCAGATCGATGCGGGTGCGGCCGCAGGTGGGACAGGACACCAGCTCCGGCCCCTCCTTCCGCACGCCCGCCGCCTTCAGGATCTCCCGGGCGGCGTACACCTCCTCCACCGGGTCGGCGGACAGGGACACCCGCATGGTGTCCCCGATGCCCAGGGCCAGCAGCCCCCCGATGCCCACCGCGGACTTCAGCGTCCCCATGCGGACGGTGCCCGCCTCAGTGACGCCGATATGTAAAGGATAATCGCTTTCCAGGCTCATCAGCTGATAGGCCCTCATGGTCATGGGCACGCTGGAGGATTTCAGCGACACGCAGATGTCGTCAAAGTCGAATTTGTTCAGCAGCCGGATGTGGCCGAAGGCGGACTCCACCATGGCCTCGGGGCACACGCCCCCGTACTTGGCCAGCAGGTCCTTCTCCAACGAGCCCCCGTTCACCCCCACCCGGATGGGGATGTTTTTCTGGGCGCAGGCCCGGGCCACCGCCTTTACATGGTCCTCTCCCCCGATGTTGCCCGGGTTGATGCGCACCTTGTCCGCCCCGGCGGCGATGGCCTCCAGGGCCAGCTTATAGTCGAAGTGGATGTCCACCACCACGGGGATGGGGCTCCCCTCCTTGATCTTGGCCACCGCCCGGGCGGCGGCCAGGTCGGGCACTGCCACCCGGATGATCTCACACCCGGCGGCGGCCAGGGTGCGGATCTGGTGGAGGGTGGCCTCCACGTCGTCGGTGCGGGTGTTGGTCATGGACTGGATGGTCACCGGGGCCCCGCCGCCCACCGGGACGCCGCCCACCAGGATCTGCTTCGTCATGCTGGAAACCACTTCCTTCTATTTTTTCAGTTCGCGCGCCGCCGCCTTTTTGGGGCGCTGGGCGCGGTCAGACGCCGAATATTTTTCCCACGTCGCTGAAGGCCACCATCAGGGACAGGCTCAGCAGGGCGGCCAGCCCCACAAAGTGCACATACCCCTCATACTTGGCGGGGATCTTCTTGCGGAACAGCAGCTGCAAAAGCCCGTTGAGCGCCAGGAAGAACACCCGCCCGCCGTCCAGGGCGGGGATGGGCAGCAGGTTCATCACCGCCAGGTTGACGGCGATGAGGGCCGCCAGGGTCAGCAGGTCATAGGCCGCGTCCGCCGCCGTGGGGGCGGCGCTGCCCACCTGGGACATGGCGTCCACGATGCCCACCGGACCGGACAGGTCCCGCAGGCCCACCGCCCCGGTGATCAGATCTCCCAGGCTGATCCAAACCAGCCGCACGTAGTCCACGGCGGTGTTCCAGGCGTACAGCAGCTTGTTGCCCACCGTGGGCGGGTCCACCTCATAGCCGATGGAGATGCCCCGCAGGCGGGTGTAGCTGCCCTCCCCGTCGGTGCGCTCCTGGTAGGGGATGTGCACCCCCTCCAGCTCCAGCCGCTCCCCGTCCCGCTCCACCACGAAGTCCACGTCGTCCCCCGCCCGGCTCAGGTAGAGGGACACGTTGCTGTACACCAGAATGGCGTGGCCGTCCACGGACAGGAAGCGGTCCCCCTCCTGGAGGCCGCAGCTCTCCGTGCCGTAGCCCTCCAGGGGGCCGGCATAGATGGGGGCCTTGAAGCCCGCCGCCCCGGCGTACAGCAGCAGCACGATGAGCAGGCCGGTGACAAAGTTCATAAAGGCCCCCGCCACCAGGATCACCGCCTGCTTCCAGCCCGCCGCGTTGCCCAGGGCCCGGGGGTTGTCGGAGGACTCCTCCTCGTCCTCCCCCTCCATGGCGCAGTAGCCCCCCACCGGGAACAGGCGTAGGCTGTAAAGGGTTTCCCCTTTCTGCTTTTTGAACAGAGCGGGGCCCATCCCGATGGAGAACTCGTTCACCTGGACGCCGAAGAATTTGGCGGCGGCAAAGTGACCGAACTCGTGGACTGCAATGAGGATGCCGAATAAAATCAGTGCAAGAATGATATAGAGCATAGAACCTCCGGTCTCTGCGGCGTTATCCCGCCAGCACGGCCTCCCTGGCCGCCTGGTCCGCCTCCAGGATCTGGGTCATGGTGGGGTCCTGGACCACCTTCACCTGTTCCATGGCCCGCTCCACCCGGTCCGCAATGTCCAAAAAGCCGATCTTGTCCTCCAGGAACAGGGCCACGGCGGCCTCGTTGGCGCCGTTGAGGATGGCGCCGGCGGTGCCGCCGGTGCGGGCCGCCCTCAGGGCCAGGTCCAGACAGCGGAAGGTGTCCAGGTCCGGCTGGGCAAAGGTGAGGGGCCCGCAGGCGCACAGGTCCAGCGGCGCGGCCGGCCCCTCCGTGCGGCGGGGCCAGGTGAGGGCATACTGGATG
This sequence comes from uncultured bacterium, assembly GCA_949288405.1. Classification (GTDB taxonomy): domain Bacteria; phylum Bacillota; class Clostridia; order Oscillospirales; family Oscillospiraceae; genus Lawsonibacter. The sequence goes on from CASEKM010000081.1 coordinate 4,770, forward strand.
GGCAGGCGCATGTCCGGGGTGCCCAGCTGGGCGATCATGGCATTATCACAGTATTCCACCAGGGAGTGAATGATACTCTCCCGGTGGATCACGATGGAAATTTTCTCCGGGGGCATGTGGTACAGGTGCATGGCCTCGATGAACTCCAGCCCCTTGTTCATCAGGGTGGCCGAGTCAATGGTGATCTTGGCCCCCATGCTCCAGTTCGGATGCTGTAAGGCGTCTCTCCTTGTCACGCTTTTCAGCTCCTCCCGGCTTCTGCCGAAGAAGGGCCCCCCGGAGCAGGTGAGGATGAGGCGCTTCACCTCTCCCCGGTCCCGGCACCCCTGGAGGGACTGAAACAGGGCCGAGTGCTCCGAGTCCACGGGCAGGATCTCCGCCCCCCAGTCCCGGGCCTCCTCCTGGACCAGCGCTCCGGCGCACACCAGGGTCTCCTTGTTGGCCAGGGCGATGCGCTTGCCCGCCCGGATGGCGGCCATAGTGGGCCGCAGGCCGATCATCCCCACCACGGAGGTGAGCACCGTATCGGCGGAGGGCAGCTCCGCCGCCTCCAGCAGCCCCTCCATGCCGGAGGCCACCCTTGTCTGGGTGTCCGCCAGCCGCACCTTCAGGTCGGCGGCGGCCCTCTCGTCCATCATCACCGCCAGCTCCGGGCGGAACTGACGAACCTGTTCCTCCATGCGCTCCACGCTGGCGTTGGCGGTCAGCGCCCCCACCGTCATGCCGCAGGCGGCGATGACCTCCAGGGACTGCCGCCCGATGGAGCCGGTGGAACCTAATATGGAAATGCGTCTGCTCATAGCTGGCCTCACTTTCTCGGGTGTGTGGGACCGCGGGCCGCCCAGGAGCCCTCCTGCGGCGGCCCGCCCCCAACATCTTAGCATAGAAGGGCAAAAAAGTATATGGGAAAAACGAAGGAAGGGAAAAGATTCGGGCGCGGTCCCGGAAGGGGCCCCGGCCCCAAAAAACAGGGGCGGCCCGGCAGGCCGCCCCAAGGGGAAACAGGGTCACCGGAACACCTTTCCCTCCCCGTCCAGCACCTCCCGCCGGTGGAAGGTGACAAAGTCGGGGGCCAGGTCGGGATAGGCCTGGCAGAAGGCGTTGCGGATGAGCTCCGGGTTGAGACCCGGATTCTGGGCCTGGACGATGGCGTCCAGGGTGAGGGTGTCGCTCTGGCACTCCAGGTTGAAGCTGCGGATCAGGGGGATCAGGTCCACCTCGGTGTAGCCCTTCTTGGACTTGTTGCTCTTCTTCTGGATGACCAGGCTGTCCCGGCGGAGGAGCTCCTGCATGGCGGGCTCCGACTCCTGGGGGCGGCCCTCGGAGTATTCGAAGTTCATGATGTAGTTGAGATAGGTGAGCTCCTTGAGCTTGCGCTGGGCGGGGTAGCACTGGTGGACCACGATGCCCTCGGGCATGGCGGCGGTGAGCCGCTCCGGCACCGCCTCATAGGGGGTGCCCTCCAGCAGGCCAAACTCCAAAATCTCGCACTGGCTGGAGTAGCCCACCGACAGGGGCAGGGCGATGGAGACGAAGGGGTGGGGGTGGAAGCCCTCGGTGTGCTTGATGGGGATCTTCGCCCGGGCGAAGGCCCGCTGGAAGGTGCGCATCAGGTCCAGGTGGGAGATGTACTTGGCCCGTCCGGTCTTGGAGAACAGCAGGCGGTCAGCCATTGCACACCCCTCCCTTCAGCAGTCGATTGGCCCCGCAGCCGGAGCACTGGGTGCGGCAGTCCGGCGTGGTCTGGGAGGCGTAGCACTGCTCCCGCTCCCGCCACAGGAAGGCGGGGGTGACCATGGGGTCGATGCGGCACCAGGGGAACACCTCGTCCCGGGGCCGCTCCCGGTGGGCATAGAAGTCCCCGTCCACCCCGCAGGCGGCCAGGGCGTCCATCCACCGCTGGAAGTCGAAATACTCGCTCCAGGAGTCCATCTTGGCCCCGTGCTGCCAGGCGTACTCCAGCACGTCGGCCAGCCGCCGGTCCCCCCGGGAGAAGACGGCCTCCAGATAGCTGGTCTCCGGGTCGTGCCAGTTGTAGGTGATGGACTTGTCCCGCTTCAGGGCGTCCCGCAGCAGGTCCACCCGGCGCTGGTACTCCTCCCGGGTGATCTGCTTGTTGGGGGAGCACTCCTTCCAGGCAAAATATACCTTTCGTGCCAGGTCGGCGATGCCCAGCACGTCCTCGTCGGTCTCGGTGGGCAGGCCCAGCATGAAGTAGAGCTTCACCCCGTTCCACCCGCCGGAGAAGCAGGTGCGCACCGACTGGAGGAGGTCCTCCTCCCGCAGGTTCTTGTTGATGGCGTCCCGCAGCCGCTGGGTGCCCGCCTCGGGGGCGAAGGTAAGGCCGCCCTTGCGCACCCGCTGGAGGCGCTCCATCAGGTTCATGGAGAAGGTGTCCGCCCGCAGGGAGGGCAGGGACAGGCCGATGTCCCGGGGGGCGCAGTAGTCCAGCAGGTCGTCGCACAGCTCCAGCAGACAGGGGTAGTCGGTGGAGGACAGGGAGG
>CASEKM010000082.1 GCA_949288405.1 uncultured bacterium
GCCCCTTTTGATTTGATGGGCCAGGACCGCGTGGGTCACCCCTCCGGCGTGAGCATGGCGGCGATCTCATCGTACCACTCACTCAGGTCCAGATAGCCGGAGTAATGCAGGGACAGCACCCGGCTGCCCTTCCGGGCTACCACGGTCCAGTCGGGAAGGACGCTGCTTTCCGGGTCGGTCCACGTGGAGCGGACCAGAAAGACCTCCGCGCCGGGAATGGAGCGCTCCTGGAACGGAGCCGGCTCCGCCAGGGTGCCGTCGGCGTTTCGAAGCGGTTCGGAGGAGTCCGAGAGCAGCGTCTCCAGCTGTTCCTGGGCGGTCTGGGGGGTGTCAGACAGATAATAGCGGAGGGTTAGGGTGGAATACCCGCTGGCTCCATGTCCGGACTGGCGGACAGAGTACCGCACCGGGGCGGTGTGCCCGGCGTTCCAGTAGACGTCGGCGTAATTGACCGTGAGGGAGGGAGAGGCCTGGGCAAAGGTGTCCGGGTCTGAGGGCTCCCAGGTGCCCGCCTCCTCCATCTCCTCCAGGGTGAGCAGGGGGAAGTCCGGGTCAAACTCCGAGAGGGGGACGGACTCCTGGCTGGGCAGCTGGGCGGACTGGAGCTCCCCGCCGGCCCGGGGGGTGAGCATGGCGGCGACGCCGCCGTACCACTGCGTCAGGTCCTGGGCGCCGGAGTATTGCAGGAGCAGTACCCGGGTCCCCGCCTGGGCCAGGACCTCCCAGTCCGTTCCCTCCCGGCGGACCAGAAATTCCTCCGCCCCGGGGACGGTCTCGGTCTGGAAGGGGAGCTGGTGGGAGAGGCGGGAGGTCAGGCCGCCCTCCGGGTCCTGGAGGGTTTGGGCCAGGGTGTCCAGAATGGTTTGGGCGGTCTGGGTGCTGTGGGCGAGGCAGTAGTCCAGGTCCATGCTGGACGGGCCGCTGGAGCCGGAGCCGTCCTGGTTGATGTGGTACCAGGCCTCGATCTCCTGGGCGGGGTTTTCATAGATGTCCGCCACGTTGTAGCGGAGCTGGAGATTCATGGTCTCCCAGTCCTGGCTGGGGGTCCAGCTTCCGTCCCCCTCCATCTCGGACAGGGTGAGCAGGTCGAAGTCCGTCTCCAGCCGCTCCAGGGGGATGTCGGTGCGGGGAAGCTGGAGCAGGATGAGAATGATCAGGACCACCGAGAGGAGCAGGTCTGCCAGAAACAGGCCCACGGCGGTCAGGGTGAGGCGCTTTTGGGCGGGGAACAGCGTTTCAGGCAGGGTGGGCCGAGTGGTCTGGCGCTCCTGGACCTGACGGCGGATCAGCCCCACAGCCCGCACATCCAGAAAGAGGTTGACCAGGATGGCCAGGGCGAGGAGCAGGGCGAGGACCTGACTAAGGGCGTCGCCCCAGGAGAAGAGGACAGCCAGCGGTGTGGTGGAATCCCCCGCTATCTGGAGGCTCAGGGCGCTGGACAGCACGCCGAAGCCCCCCAGCAGCAGAAGCGCGGCCACCAGCCCCCGCAGGGGGAAGCGGTAGGCCAGGGAGAAGGAGTCCGGGTCTGTGTAGGGCTCCACCGCCCCGGGGTCGTCGGAGAAAAACAGCAGGAAGGAGGTGTAGAACAGATCGATATAGTCCGCATACTGCCAGCCGGACTGGGCGTACAGCTCCAGCTGTTCCGGGTGGGGGCGGCCCTGCCTGGGGGCGGGGACCAGCCGGTAGCGGCGGAGGGGCCGGGGCTCCTCCCGATGAAATTGGGCCAGGAAGATGTGGGGGCAGGAGCGGAAAAGGATGCCCGTCACCGCGTTCCAGCTGGACTGCCGCCGGTAGATCAGCCCCTGGGCGGCCATTTTTTCCAGCCAGCCCTCCGCCCGACGGGTATCCAGAAGATTTGCCGGAGCCCAGCGGGTGACCAGTTTTTCCTGTTTTTTCATGGCTTGGCACTCCTCTCGTCTATAGAATGGTCCGAATTTGTGTGGGCGGCGCGCTTCTCAGAGCCGCCCCCTTTGAGATCAAACAAACTGAGCAGGGCGGGGGCTTTCCCCCGCCGCCGGTCACTCCACCGGCGTGAGCATGGCGGCAATCTCGTCAAACCACTGGCTCAGGTCCAGGGCCCCGTTGTAGGTCAGCCGCAGCACCCGGTTCCCCTCCAGGGCCAGCACCTCCCAGATTGCCTCGGAGGGGCAGACCAGAAACAGAAACTCCTCCGCGCCGGGGACCTCCGCCCGCTGAAAGTCCTGTGTGCGTGGGGCGGGATTGACGTAGTTCCGCGCCCGCACGACCTGCTGGGTGAGGGCGGCCAGCTGGGCCCAGGCCTGTTCCGAATTGGCGGCTATGTAGTAGTACAGGTCCATCTGCCCGTACCCCGCGGCCCCGGTGCCCCCCTGAAGGACGATGTAATAGGTCTGAATGGGGGAGAGGACCGGGTTGCGCTTCATGGTCGCCACATTGTAGTGGATGGTGATGTCGGCCACCTCGGCCATTTGGGGAGAGAGGTTTATATGCTCGCTGGCGGTCCAATCCTCCAAAGGCCTCCAGCCGCCGTCCCCCGCTATCTCCTCCAGGGTGAGCAGGGAGAAGTCGGGATGAAATTCCTCCAGCGGGATGTTCTTTTCCGCTTTGTCGGTGAGCGAGGCCAGCAGGGCGGCGGACACAGCCGCCAGCAGCACGACTGCGGCGGCGCGGGCGGATACCCGCTGGAGCCGGTAGGGCCACAGGGGGAGGCTGGGCCGCACCGTCTGATCTCTGCGGGCCCGGCGGCGGAGCAGGGCCACAGTCAGAAGATCGCTGCCCAGGACCAGCGCCAGCAGGACCCACAGCAGGACCAGAAGGACCTGGACTAGGGTGACCAGGGGGATGGCCAGGTGGGGAGACTGCTGGAAGTCCATCTCCATGGCGGCGATGGATGTCCTCATCCCCAGGTTCAGGGCAATCAGAAACAGAAGGAGCAGCAGGTTGCTTTTTGGAAAGCGCAGGGCGTACTGGAAGGAGTCCGGGTCGGTGTAGGGCTCCTGGGCCTCCGGATCGTCGGCGGAAAAGAGGTACAGGGTGGTCCAGGGCCGGCCGATGTCCCCCTCGTAGGTCCACCCCGCGCCGGCGTACAGCTCCAGCAGCTCCTGGGACGGCTTCTCCAGCGCCTGCTGCTGTCCCTGGGCGGGACACACCCGGTACCGGCGATGGGGGCAGGGCTCGTCCCGGCGGAATTTGACCCGGGCCAGGGAGAACCAGTTCTGCTGAACACGGTGCACCAGAAGCCCCTTCCCGGCCATCTCCTCCAGCCAGGACTCAAAGCGTGGAAAATCCATGGGGCTCACCGGGGACCACTTGGTGACCAGATTTTTATGTTTCCCCATCGTTCGTCACTCCTTGTTTCAATTCATATTTTGCCTGTCGCGTGTCTCCCAAGGGGGGAGGCGCGGGGCGGTGCGCCTCTTGCGGCCGCCCACGGCCGCGCCCTTTGGGATCAAACAAACTGAGTAGGGCGGGGGCTTGCCCCCGCCGCCGGTCATGCCTCCGGCGTGAGCATGGCGGCGATATCGCCGTACCACTCGGTCAGGTCCAACGTCCCGCTGTACCGCAGGACCAGCACCCGGTCCCCCTCCAGGGCGGCCACGTCCCAGTTCTCCCCCTTCCGGCGGACCAGGAACTCCTCCGCGCCGGGGACGGTTTCCCGCTGGAAGGGGAGCTGGTCGGGGAGGTAGGAGATCAGTTCGCCGTCGGGGCTCTGGAGGTCCTGGACCAGGCTGGTCAGGAGTTCCCGGGCGGCCTGGGGATCATCGGCAATGTAGTAGTTGAGCTCCATGTCCGAGTTTCCGCTGGAACCCCAGCCCGCCTGCCTCACGCGGTACCATGTCTGAACGCCCAGGCTGGGGTCCTGGTAGGTGTCCGCTGTATTGCGGGGGAAGGCCTCGCCCCGAAAGACGAAATCCGGGTCCGGGGTCCAGCTGCCGTCCCCCTCCATCTCCGCCAGGGTGAGCAGGTCAAAGTCGGGGTCGAACTGCTCCAGGGGCAGGTTCAGGTCCATGCGGACCAGCTGGAGGAACATCAGCAGGACCATCGCCAGGAACCCCGTCTGGACCAGGGAGCCGAGGGTGGAGAGCAGCCATCCGGCGGCCGACAGGGGGGACGGCGGGGAGGGGCGCACCGTGCCGGTGGCCCGGATGTTCCGCCGCAGGGCCCGGACGGTGAGCCAGTCCAGGCCTTTTCCCGCCAGGCCCAGGACCCACCGGGCGATGATCAGCCAGGCGGCTGCGGCAATCACCCAGTTGGGCAGCAGCGCCAGCTTCTCGTCAAGAATGTTCTGAACACTGATGAAAATTGCGGTTGCCATGAAAAAGGCGCCCAGGAACAGATCGTTGACCAGGTCCTTCTTGGGGGGCCGGAGGGCCTCGTACAGGGAGTCTGGGTCGGTGTAGGGCTCCAGCGCGTTGGGGTCGTCGGTGTAGAACAGGTAGTAGGACACGCAGGAGGTGCCCCAGTACCGGAGAAACTGCCAGCCGGACTGGGCGTACAGCTCCAGGGTCTCCTGGGTGGGCTCCGCCTCCTGGGGGCGGGCGGGGCACAGCCGGTACCGCCGCCGGGGCTTGGGGACGTCCACCTGGAACAGGACCACCCAGAGGGGGCCGGGGGCCAGGATGCTCCACCGGGAGAAGGAGTGGAAGAACAGCCCCTGGGCGGCCATGTCCTCCAGCCAGCTCTCCGTGCGGGCGATGTCCTTGGCGTCCACCACGGCCCATTTTCGGATCAAATTGCCGGGAACTTCTTTCTCAGATCGGCTCATAGGATCAGCTCCTTATGGAAAAGTCTGTGCCCTGTCTTGGGAGAGGGAAACCGGTCATTCCACCGGCGTGAGCATGGCGGCGATGTCGTCAAACCACTCACTCAGGTCCAGGGAGCCATCATAGCGCAGCTCCAGCAGCCGGTCCCCCTTCCGGGCCAGGACGAACCAGGCGGGGGCGACATCCTCCTCGGGGGTGAGTCCCACGGAATCGCACCAAAATTCCTCTGCCCCGGGGACCTCAATGGGCTGGTAGTCGTAATGTTCGGAGGAGGTCCGCTCCCGCTCCAGCCTGGCCTGGGCCGCCTCGCCGTCCCGGGCCAGGTAGTAGGTGATGGACAGAGAGGACGTTCCGCTGTTCCCCGTGCCGTCCTGGCTGATGGTATACCAAGTGGGGATGGGCTGTTCGGGGGCCTCGTGCAGGTCCACCACGTTGTAGTGGATTTCCTTCTCCATAGAGGGAACGCCGGGGGCAAAGGTGAAGTCCTCTGTGGGGACCCAGCTGCCGTCCCCCTCCATCTCCGATAGGGTGAGCAGGTTGAAATCGGGCTCCCAGTCCTCCAGGGGGATGTTTTCTGTGACCTGCTCCTGGGGGACCACGGTCTGGACCTCGTGCCGGGCGTCCGTGAGCCGGTCCAGCCGCCGGAGGAAGGTGCCGCTGGGGAGCAGGAGCGCCGCCAGCAGGGCGGCCGTCTCAATCACCGCCAGGACCCGCTGGGCCGCGAGCATCCACCGGGGCAGGGAGGGCCGGGCGGTGTGCTCCTCCCTGATCTCGCGGCGGAGGAGGAAGTAGGCGAGCCACTGGAAGCCGTTGGAGAACAGAAGACTCAGCAGCAGGGCCAGCAGGACGAACCCGACCGTCTGGAGGATGGGGAGGAGCTGCTGGGAGGCCGCCAGCTCCCCCAAGGGCCGGTAGAAGATGAGCCCGTACATAAAAATCATCATCAGCGTGGGAAATACCAGGACCAGCAGATTCCGAACGGGGAAGCGCAGGGCCCGGTAGAGGGACTCCGGGTCCGAATTGGGCTCCGCCGCGCTGGGGTCGTCGGTGGCAAAGAGGAAGTAGGAGATGCAGCTGGAGGGGATATAGTCCACGTAGGTCCAGCCGTACTGCCGGTACCGCTCCAGCAGGTCCGCGGGGGGCTCGGTGAGCAGCTCCGGGGCGGGGTACAGGTGGTAGCGGCGGTTGGGGTCGGGGGCCTTCACCTGGAACCGGACCATGGGGAAGCCGCCCGGAATGAATCGAATGACCTTGTTGGAGTACCAGTGGTAGAAGAGCCCCTGGCGGGCCATCTGGTTCAGCCAGTCCTGGAACCGGCCCCTGTCCATCAGGTTGACCGGGCTGAACTTCCATTTATAATAGGTGCTTTTGGGCGTTTTCATGGGAGAGTCCTCCTTTTCAATTTCGTTGGAACGGAGACGGGCAAATCACGGCTCGGCCGCCAGCCGCTCTGTCAGCAGCTCCAGGGGCTTCTCCAGCTCCGGGCCCCGGACAGCCATTAAGAACACCTGACTGCCCAGCTGCCCCACATAGCAGGCCCGGGGGTAGTCCTCGTCGCTGAACTGATAGGAGAAGCGGGTGAGCTGGTCCAGGCCGGGCCAGGGCAGCACATCTTCTTGCAAAAAATCATAGGCCGGGGTGTGGTCGTGGATGTAGGGGGTGGTTTCCTCCCAGTTGTCCTGGTACTCCTCCATCTCATTTTTCCACTCCTGAACCTGGCCCCGGTATACCCACTCCGCCAGCTCCGGGGAGCGGGTTTTTATGTAAGTCAGGGACAGCCGTACCTCCCGGCTCTCCCCGTTGGGGAGACGGGCCAGGGCGGCCTGGTTGGTGTCGTACTGCTCCGGGGCCAGCTGGGAGCGGGCGAAGGTGCTGGGGTTGGATATGAGGTAGAGTTCCTCCTCCTGACGGATCTTCAGCTCTGTCCCCTCCGGCAGGATCTCCGAGAGGGTGACGTGGGGGAAGTCCCACTCCGATTCACCGGACAGCCCGCGGACGTTTCCTCCGCCGAGCTGGTA
>CASEKM010000083.1 GCA_949288405.1 uncultured bacterium
AATTGGAAGAAGATAAGGATAATAGAGGCAGAGGTGTGCCCGGATCATGTGCACATGCTGGTAGAGATACCTCCGAAGGTGGCAGTGTCGAGCTTCATGGGATACCTAAAAGGAAAGAGTAGTCTAATGATTTACGAGAAGTACCCAGAACTACGGTATAAGTACCGGAACCGGGAATTTTGGTGCCGAGGATATTATTGTAGATACAGCGGGAAAAATGCGAAGAAGATCGAGGAGTACATTCGCCATCAGTTGGACGAGGACAAAGCAGGAGAACAACTGACGATGGGAAATTTCTAAACCCGTTTACGAGTAGCAGGTAGCAAAACTCTCGCGGCTGGCAGACCATACTTGCGCGACGAGACGCGCGCGCTAGTAACATAGGGCTTTGCCCGCATAGGAAATACCCCCGGCTTTGCCGGGGGATATTTATTGTCCGGGACAGCGGCCGCATATTGTGTTCTTATAACACAGTTCAACCGAACAGAACTGGATCAACTAAGTCTTGATTCGCATTTGATATTTCAAGGTCTACAATAGACACCGGAGCATCCCTTTTCACGATTTCTGCTCCTGTGAAATCCCATCCGCCGCCAGGAGCGGGTTCGTTTGTATTCACCATGACTTCCATACCATGATACGCAAACCTTAACCAGCCTTCTCCAGCTATGGTATCTTCCCCTACTAAATACTCATAATCGTCCACACCGATCAAGGAGAAGAAATCTTCAAAAGGCATTTCCTCTTCCATGTCTGGACAAAGCATGCTTGCTGTTGTGATGAAACCAGCGCATTTTAGCTGGTCTCCACATTTGTTCATGGCCTTTTCGGCGTCACCGCTCTGTGTTCCAAAAAAGCAGTAGACATATTCCGCCCCCGGTTCCCCAAAACATACAGCAGCGCTATCGAGGAATCCATCTGAACGCACAGTAATTTCGCCTTCAGGATACTCATTTTTTAATTCGCTCAGTGTTTTCCCAATTTCTTCTTCCTTCAAAGAGCCAATAGCCGAGAGGCGGTTTTCTCCTGCGTCGGATTGAGGATCAGAGGACAAGCAGGCCGTCAATCCAACGCATGTAACCGCCGCCAATCCGATGATCACAATTGCCGGCTTTTTATACTTCATCATGTGCTCGATCCTTTCCTTCAAATCTCTCCCCAAAGGCAAGGGGCGTGCCGATGAGAACTCTTTTTCCGGCAAAGACCGCCGGGCTCTATGTGGGAAAACTGCGTTACACCTCGAACATCAGGTCACCGTAGGTGGGCACCGGCCAGATGGCCTTGTCCACCATCAGCTCCAGCTGGTCCACCGGGTAGCGCAGGGCGTCCATGGCGGGGACCACCGCGGTGCGGTAGGCAATGGCCATCTCCTTCACGTCCTGAATGGCGTCCACCCGGTCCATGAGGGGCTTGAGCTGCTCCAGGGCGGCGGAGGCCTCCGCCAGGCGGGCGCTCACATCCCGCAGCAGGCCCCGCTGGACGGACAGGTCGGCCTCCGGGCAGGCGGCGGCCACCGAGGCGATGGACTGGGCCAGCCGGGTGGTGTAGGAGATCACGGTGGGGATGTAGTGCTTGGCCGCCATGTGGATCATGGTGTTGGCCTCGATCTTGATGACCTTCACATAGGTCTCGTACATAATGTCCGCCCGGGCCTCCAGCTCGGACTGGGTGTAGATGCCGAACTTGGTGAACAGCTTCACCGCCTTCTCGGTGGTAAGGGCGGGCACCGCGTCCACCAGGGAGGCCAGGTTGGGCAGCCCGCGGCGGGCGGCCTCCTCCACCCACGCGTCGGAGTAGCCGTCCCCGTTGAAGATGATCCGCTGGTGCTGGGCCATGTTGTCGTGGATGAGCTTGGTGCAGGCGGCGTTGAAGTCCTCCGCCCCCTCCAGCACGTCGGCGGCCTCACACAGGGCCTCCGCCACGATGGCGTTGAGGGTGGTGTTGGCGTCGGCGATGGAGTCGGAGGAGCCCACCATGCGGAACTCGAACTTGTTGCCGGTGAAGGCAAAGGGGGTGGTGCGGTTGCGGTCGGTGGCGTCCTTGTTCAGCACGGGGACGGTGGACACGCCGGAGTCCAGCTTGCCGGTGGCCAGCAGCTTGACGGAGTCCGCGTTGGAGATGATCTGGTCCACCACGTTTTCCAGCTGATCCCCCAGGAAGATGGAGATGATGGCGGGGGGGGCCTCCTGGCCGCCCAGGCGGTGCTCGTTGCCCACGCAGGAGGCGGACTGGCGCAGCAGGTCGGCGTGGACGTCCACCGCCTTCATGATGCAGGAGAGGACCAGCAGGAACTGCAGGTTCTCGTTGGGGGTGTCCCCGGGGTCCAGCAGGTTCTCCCCGGTGTCGGTGCCGATGGACCAGTTGTTGTGCTTGCCGGAGCCGTTGACCCCCGCATAGGGCTTCTCGTGGAGGAGGCACACCAGGCCGTGGCGGGTGGCCACCCGCTTCATGGTCTCCATGGTCAGCTGGTTCTGGTCCACCGCCAGGTTGCAGGTGGTATAAATGGGGGCCATCTCGTGCTGTCCCGGCGCCACCTCGTTGTGCTGGGTGGTGGCGGGGATGCCCAGCTTCCACAGCTCCTCATTCAGGTCGGACATGAAGGAGCCCACCCGGTCCCGGATGACGCCGAAGTACTGGTCCTCCAGCTCCTGCCCCTTGGGGGCGGGGGCGCCGAAGAGGGTGCGGCCGGTGTAGATCAGGTCCCGGCGCTTCAGGTACTTCTCCCGGTCCACCAGGAAGTACTCCTGCTCCGGTCCCACCGAGGGGAACACCTTCTGGGCCTGGGTGTTGCCAAACAGGCGCAGGATGCGCAGGCCTTGGGTGTTGATGGCCTCCATGGACCGCAGCAGGGGGGTCTTCTTGTCCAGGGCCTCCCCGGTGTAGGACACGAAAATAGTGGGGATGCACAGGATGGTGCCCGCGGTCACCTCCTTGATGAAGGCGGGGGAGGTCATGTCCCAGGCGGTATAGCCCCGGGCGTAGTGGGTGGAGCGCAGGCCGCCGGAGGGGAAGGAGGAGGCGTCGGACTCGCCCATGATGAGCTGCTTGCCGGTGAGCTGGAGGATGGTCTTGCCGTCCTCCGGCCGGGTGATAAAGGAGTCGTGCTTCTCAGCGGTGATGCCGGTGAGGGGCTGGAACCAGTGGGTGTAGTGGGTGGCGCCCTTCTCCACCGCCCAGTCCTTCATGGCGTTGGCCACGATGTCAGCGGTGGCCATGCTGATGTTGCCGCCGTGCTTCATCACGTCCATGACCTCCTGGAACACCCCCTTGGGCAGGCGCTCCCGCATGACGGCCGTGCTGAACACGTTGGTGCCGAAAATCTCCGTGACATTGACGCTCATATACTTCCTCAAACCCTTTCCTCATGCAAAATAGGAAGGGGCAGAGAGCCCGGCGCGGACATCTCTGCCTCCTTGTTCCGCCGGCGTTCCAGGTCGGTCCTGGTCAGCTGGGTACATTAAATTTAGGATACCGTAAGGGGGCGAAATTTGCAAGTCCTGAATCCCACAAAGTTAAAAAAGCTGAGAAGTGGAGATGTAGGGATTTCCACAAATAACAGGGCGGGCGGGCCCCGCCGCCTTGACAGAAGGCGCGTCCGGGTATACTTTAAGAATATCATCACGATCATACGCGGGATGCAAGATCCGTCCGAGAGGAGACAGCGCCATGGGATACACCAGGGAAGAAATTCTCCAGATGGTGGAGGAGGAAGAGATCGAGTTTGTCCGGATGCAGTTTACCGACATCTTCGGACAGCTGAAAAATGTGGCCATCACCGCCTCCCAGATCGAAAAGGCGGTCAGCAACCAGATCATGTTCGACGGCTCCTCCATCGAGGGGTTCACCCGGGTGGAGGAGTCGGACCAGTACCTGTACCCGGACCTGAACAGCTTCACTGTCTTCCCCTGGCGGCCTGCCCAGGGGCGGGTGGCCAGGCTCATCTGCGACGTGTACAACACCGACGGCACCCCCTTTGTGGGGGACCCCCGGGGCGTGCTGCAGCGGGTGCTCCGGCGGGCCCGGGACATGGGCTTCGACGCCTTCAACATCGGGCCGGAGCTGGAGTTCTTCCTCTTTGAGACCGACCAGGAGGGGCGGGCCACCACCCGCACCGGGGACGAGGCGGGCTACTTCGACCTGGGCCCCCTGGACCAGGGGGAGTCCACCCGCCGGGAGATCTGCCGGATGCTGGAGGAGATGGGCTTTGAGATCGAGGCCAGCCACCACGAGAGCGCCGCAGGCCAGCACGAGATCGACTTCAAGTACGCCGACGCCCTGGACGCCGCCGACAAGATCATGACCTTCAAGCTGGCGGTGAAGAGCATTGCCCGGAAAAACGGCCTCCACGCCACCTTTATGCCCAAGCCCCTCTTCGGGGCGGCGGGCTCCGGCATGCACCTGAATATGTCCCTGTTCCGGGACGGAAAGAATCTCTTCTGCGACCCGTCCGACCCCAGAGGGCTCTCCCAAACCGCCTACTCCTTCATTGCCGGACTGCTGGAGCATGTGAAGGGGTTCACCGCCCTGACCAACCCCCTGGTGAACTCCTACAAGCGGCTGGTATCCGGCTACGAGGCCCCCTGCTACAAGGCCTGGTCCGCCTCCAACCGCTCCGCCCTCATCCGCATCCCCGCCTCCCGGGGGAGCGCCACCCGGCTGGAGCTGCGCAGCCCGGACCCGGCCGGCAACCCCTATCTGGCCATCGCCGCCTGTCTGGCCGCGGGGCTGGACGGCGTGGAGCGGGGGCTCACCCCGCCCCCGGAGATCCCCGGGAATATCTATGAGATGGACCCGGCCACCCGCTCCGCCTTTGGCATCGAGGCCCTCCCCCGCACCCTGGAGGAGGCCCTGGAGGAGCTGAAGAAGGACCGCCTGATCCTGGATGTGCTGGGGGAGCACGTGGCCGCCCACTATATCGCCGGCAAGCAGCGGGAGTGGGAGGAGTACCAGACCCGGGTGTCCAGCTGGGAGATCGAGCGGTACCTGGTGGCCTACTGACCGCCGCCCGCATTCCATACACACACAGAGAGGGGGGAGCGGACCATGGACACGGTGATCGCCGCCTTTGAAAACCCCAAATTCGGCCGGCAGGTGGGCGAGCTGCTGGAGGGCGCCGGCGTGGCCCAGGTGCTCCCCTGCTCCTCCGGGGACCAGGTGCGCCGCCTGCTCCAGCGGCAGGGTGCCGGGTGCGTTATCTGCGGCCCCCACCTCACCGACGGGCCGTCGGAGTGGCTGTGCGGCGACCTGCCCCCCTCCTGCCTGATGCTGATGGTGGGGCCCCAGCACCAGCTGGACCTGTGCGGCAGCCCGGACGTGTTCAAGCTCCCCACCCCCCTGCGCCGGGAGGAGACCCTGCTCACCGTGCGCCTCCTCCTCCAGTTCAGCCGCCGGATGGAGCGGGCCCTCCGCGCCAGCCGGGCCGCCTCCGACCAGCGGGAGATCGACCGGGCCAAGCGCGCCCTGATGGAGCGCCGGGGCCTCACAGAGGAGGAGGCGCACCGCCGTCTCCAGAAGCGGAGCATGGACGAGGGCCTGCGGCTGGTCCAGACCGCCCGCCGGGTGCTGGCCGAGCTGGAACAGGGGCGCCCGGATCCGTCGGCCCCACCGGCTGGGTGAGGCTGCGGGGGCCTGTGCCGAGCGCCGCCATGTCGTGGGCTCCGAACTGCTCGTCTCTGCCCGCTACGGCGGAGACCTCCCTGTGTTGGCAGTGTGTTTGGCCGGAAAACCGGCTCTGCTTTGACCAATGTCATTTAGTTAGAGGAACAAGTTCATCGGCCCTCTTGTGAAAGGCCGACTCCCCCTATCAGGGGGCCGATTCCCCCTGTCAGGGGGAAATGTCCCGAAGGGACAAAAGGGGTAGGGAGATGGCCCGCAGGGCCAAGAGAAGGTGGCCTGGGCCATTGCGACGACGAGCCGCCATGGGCAAAGGAACTCGCCGCCCGGGACCAGGTGCGTGAGAAGAAAGACCTATCCTTGGCGGCGAAATCGGGAAAACTCCGGGACGGCGCGCCGAGTCGTCGCGCCCCACGAAAGATCCAGCAAAAGAGGGGGAGCGGGAGGGGCAAGCCCCTCCCCTACAAAAGGATAGGGCAAAGTAAGACCACCGCCCGGGACTACGTCCCGAAAGAAAAGAAACCTATCTCTGGCGGCGAAACAGCATCATTTCTCAAGAAATTTTCCAAAAATTCATCATACAAAGGAGTATCACCATGAAAAACAGCGAAAAGACCATGGAAAAAATCGTCAACCTGTGTAAGGGCCGGGGCTTCATCTTCGCCGGCAGCGAGATCTACGGCGGCCTGGCCAACACCTGGGACTACGGCCCCCTGGGCGTGGAGCTGAAGAACAACGTGAAGAAGGCCTGGTGGAAGAAGTTCGTCCAGGAGAACCCCTACAACGTGGGCCTGGACGCCGCCATCCTGATGAACCCCCAGGTGTGGGTGGCCTCCGGCCACGTGGGCGGCTTCTCCGACCCGCTGATGGACTGCAAGGAGTGCAAGGAGCGCTTCCGCGCCGACAAGGTCATCGAGGACTGGTGCCAGGAGAACAGCTTCGACCTGGGCCACAGCGTGGACGCCATGAGTCAGGCCCAGATGAAGGAGTTTGTGGAGGAGCACAACATCCCCTGCCCCTCCTGCGGCAAGCACAACTGGACCGACATCCGCCAGTTCAACCTGATGTTCAAGACCTTCCAGGGGGTCACC
>CASEKM010000084.1 GCA_949288405.1 uncultured bacterium
GTGACGAAGTCCACCCCGTCCTGGGCGTGGAGGCGGATCACGTCGATAAAGTCCTGGGCGCTGAGGGTGGCCAGGTCCCGCTGATAGTGGATTACGCTGTCGTACACGGGGACGGTGCCGATCATGGCGGGGCACTCGGCGGTGAGCTTCTGGCGGAAGGGCTGGGTGTTGCCGTGGCTGGACAGGTCCATGATGGCCTCCGCCCCCATGTTTACGGCGGAGAGCACCTTCTGCATCTCCACGTCGTAGTCCTTGCAGTCCCGGGAGACGCCCAGGTTCACGTTAATCTTGGTGCGGAGCATGGAGCCCACCCCCTCCGGGTCCAGGCAGGTGTGGAGGCGGTTGGCGGGGATGACCACCTTGCCGGAGGCCACCAGGGGCTGCAGCTCCTCCACCGTCATGCGCTCTTTTTTTGCCACGGTCTTCAGCTCCGGGGTGACGATCCCCCGGCGGGCGGCGTCCATCTGAGTGGTGTAGTTGCGTTCCATAACAATATCTCCCTTACAATCAGATTTCCGTGGGGTATGGGGCCCGTGCCGGCCGAGGGGCGGGCGCGAGACAACAAAGCGGGTTCAGACCGCGCTCTCTGCCTTTCCGGCGGGCAGATCGGCCCGGGGCTTGGCGCTCATCTCCCAGAAGCGGAGCTCGTGGAGGGAGCAGGCCCGGAAGATCTCCAGGCACGCCTTCTGGCGCTCCGGGCTCAGGCCGGCACAGGCGCGGTCGGTGAAGTCCGACCAGGTGCGGCACACGGCCTCGTACCGGTCTCCGGCGTAGTCCCGGACAAAGGGCCAGTAGGGGGTGTCCCGCACCTGGGGGAAGCGGCGGATGACCTCCCCGAAGATCCAGGCGTAGCTGAGCATGCAGGGCAGGCAGGCCATCATACACTCGGCGGCCCCCGCTCCCTCCCGGGCGGCGGTGAGCATGCAGTCCACATAGGCCCGGTTCTCCGGCCGCAGGGGGAGGGGCTGGATCTCCTCGTCGGTGATGGCGTAGCGCCTCAGATAGTGCCGGCGGGTGGCGTCCTCGCTCTCATTTACAAAGGATAACAGGGAGTAGTAGGTGCGGATCTCCTCCATGTCGTGGGAGTGGAGCATCCCCCAGGCGAACACCTTGGAGTACTCCCGCAGATACAGGCTGTCGTCCACGATGTAGCCCTTGAAGCACGCCTCGGGGAGGGTGCCGTGGGCCACTCCCTGGACGAATTCCGACTCCAGGCATTGCCGCCAGATGGGCATGCTGTCCTGGATGCACTGCTCTAAAAAGGTCATGCACAAGCACCTGCCTTTCCTACTTTTTTGAAGAGCGTGACAGGGAGGGCCAGCAGGACCGCCCCGGTGGCGATCCCCTCCGGCACCTTGGAGGTGAGGTGGTAGGTGAGACTGTAGGCCCAGGCCCCCCAGCCGTCCCAGGCGTTTTGGGAGAAAAATACCACGCCGGAGAGCACGTGCCCGGTGAATTTCAGGAAGACGGCCAGAACTACGCCCAGCAGCAGCTTCTGCTTTTGGCTGCCGCCGAAGATCCCGGCGTAGCCCAGGCAGGAGAAGCAGACCAGGTGCTCCACAAAGATCTGGGCCCAGTGGACCGGCTGCCAGGTGGGGATGAGAAAGAGGGACAGGATGCCGGTGACCCACCCGGTGAGGAAAGCCAGCCGGTAATCATAGACCACCGCCAGTAGCATCAGGGGCAGCATGGAGCCGGCGGTGATGGTGCTCCCGGTGGGGAGGGGAATGTACAGGGAGGCCAGCACCAGGGTCAGGGCGCAGGTGATGCCCCCCAGAGCCAGGGCGCGGGCATCCAGCCGCACGCCCCGGCACAGCCAGGCGGTGACGGCCAGATAGCCCACAGTAAAGATCCCGGTGACCACGGGGGAGATCATAGCACGAACTCCCCCTTCAAATCGAAGAGGTGGTCCATAGGCCCGCTGCCCGCCCCCAGGTCCAGCATGGCCGCCAGCGCCCCGGACAGATAGGCCTTGGCCCGCTCCACCGCAGTGTCCAGGTCATAGCCCTTGGCCAGGTTGGAGGCGATGGCGGAGGACAGGGTGCAGCCGGTGCCGTGGGTGTTGGGGTTGTGGATCCGGCGGCCCCGGAACCACTTGCAGGTCCCGTCCCGCCACAGCAGGTCGTTGGCGTCGTTCAAGTTGTGGCCCCCCTTGCACAGCACGGCGCAGCCGTACCGCTCCCCAATGGCCTGGGCGGCCCGCTCCATATCGCCGGGATCGGCGATGGAGATGCCGGAGAGGACCTCCGCCTCGGGGATATTGGGGGTGAGGACGGCGGCCAGGGGGAGCAGGTTGGCCTTCAGGGCCTCCACCGCGTCCTCGGCGATGAGCCGGGAGCCGCTGGTGGCCACCATCACCGGGTCCACCACGATGTTTTTGGCCCCGTACTGCTTCAGCTTGTCCGCGTGCCGGTCTTCACCGCGTCGGGGAAGATGTCGGTGAAGATGCAGTCCAGTTGATTGGCCAGAAATTCCGGGGTGGACTCTAAGATCCCATAGACGCCGGTGGTGTTCTGGGCCGTCAGGGCCGTCACCGCGCTCATGGCATATACGCCGTTGGCGGTCATGGTCTTGATGTCGGCCTGGATCCCGGCGCCTCCGCTGGAGTCGCTTCCAGCGATCGTCAATGCTGTTTTCATAAAAATGCTCCTCTCTTTTTCTCCCCAAGTCCTTTCTGCGCTTCCAGGAGAGATTTCCCCCATGCTCCCGCCCCGCAGGGGCGGGAGCGCATAGAAGAACCGGGATTTTTCAAACGCATTGAAGTTTTGTATTGCGACAGCAGGTGGTGCCCCCAAGCTGCCGCGCCTACTTTTCTTGAAAGAAAAGTAGGCAAAAGAACTTTGTGCGAAACTTCGTTTCGCCTCTCTTTGAATTTGAGAGTGCTGTGTGTTTTTTGGGGTGAATGCTGTCCTTAACTGGAGGGTTGTTTTCTCAGGGAATTTCGCCGCCAGCCACTTTAAGCCTTCCCCTTCAAGGGAAGGTGGCATTTGTGAAGCAAATGACGGATGAGGAGAACGGCCTCGACTTCCCATATGCTCTCATAGGACCGTAGGGGAGGGGCTTGCCCCTTCCGTCCCCCTTTCAAAAGGGAGACGATTCCCCTTATCAAGGGGAGATGGCCGAAGGCCGGAGGGGATAGGGGACGTGAATATGAGCGCGGAGCGCTCATCCTGAGCCGTCCCCCGGTGGCGTTTTGCCTACTTTGCCGCCACGGGCAAAGTAGGTCGCCGCCGGGGCGGCGAAACTTCCCCCCGCAAAATCTATCCCAGTTCTGCCAGAAAATTCACATCGTCCAGCCTGGGCAGATACCAGTCGCAGATCTCCCGCAGCTCCTCCTGATCCCCCTCCGCCGAGGGGTCGTACACCCCGGCTACCAGGAAGCCCGCCTCCTTGGCGGTGCGGGCGGCGTGAAGGGCGTCCTCAAAGACCAGGGTGCGCTCCGGCGGGGAGTCCAGGCTTTTGGCGGCGGCAAAATAGAGCTCCGGCCCGCTTTTGGAGCCATACTGGAGGGAGCTGAAGGCGAACAGAAAGTGCTGCCACAGCCTCAGGCGGACCATGGCGTCTCGGGCCTGGAAGGCCTCGCTGGCGGTGGCGATGCCGCAGGGGACGCCCAGGGCGGCCAGCCGCTCCAGCAGTACGTCCGCCCCCGGCTTCATGGGGACCCTGTCCCGGTACTCGTCCGTCACCAGGTCGTTCACCCCGTCCATCACCTGCTCCGGGGTGCAGGGGAGGGAGAACCGGGCTACCATGTACTCGGAGGCCTCCCGGCGGCCCATCTCCTTGATGTCTTCGGCCAGATCCTCCGGCGGCTGGCCGCCGAACTGCCTCACCAGGGCCTTGGGGGCCTCGTTCCAAATGTACATGGAGTCGGTCAAAGTGCCGTCCAAGTCAAAAATTGCGCCTGTCAGCTTCATTGGGAAACCATCTCCTGGGTTTTGCGGAGAAGGGTGCGGGCGGCCTGCTGAATGTCCGGCTGGGCGTAGATGGCGGAGACCACCGCGATGCCGCAGATGCCGCTGCCCACCAGCTGCCCCACATTGTGGGCCCCGATGCCCCCGATGGCCACCACCGGGATGTCCACGGCTTCGCAGATGGCCTTCAGGGTGTTATAGCTCACCGCGTCGGCGTCGTCCTTGGTGCCGGTGGGGAACACCGCACCCACCCCCAGGTAGTCGGCCCCCGCCGCCTGGGCCTTCAGGGCCTGCTCCACCGTCTGGGCGGAGACGCCCAGGAGCTTATCCGGGCCGATCTTGGCCCGCACCTGGCCAGCCTCCATGTCGTGCTGGCCCACGTGGACCCCGTCGGCGTTCACCGCCGCCGCCAGCTCCACGTCGTCGTTGATGAGGAAGGGGACCCCGTACCGGCGGCACAGGGCCTGGAGGTCCAGGGCCTCGCGCCGGAAGGTCTCCTCGTCCAGATGCTTCTCCCGCAGCTGGACCATGGTGACGCCCCCCTTCAGGGACTCCTCCACCGCCTGGACCAGGGTCTTTTCCCCCAGCCAGGTCCGGTCGGTGACCGCATACAGGAGCAGGTCCTTCTTATCGCACCTCATACTTGGCCCCCTTGTCCAGCGCCGCCCCATCCAGGTGATAGATGGCGTCGATGATCCGGTTGCGGTAGGTGGAGTTGCCGTCAGTGGGCTGCATGTGGCTCCAGCCGATCTCCCCGGCCAGGCCCATGGAGGCCACGGCGGCGGCGGCGGCCTCCAGGGGCCGGTCCGGGTTGGCTACCACGTAGGCCGCGGTGAGGCCGGAGAGCTGGCAGCCGGTGCCGGTGATCTTCCCCATCTCCGGGCGGCCGTTGCGGATGACATAGCATGTCTCCCCGTCGGCCACCAGGTCGATGGCCCCGGTGATGGCCACCACCGCCCCGAACCGGGCGGCCACCGCCTTGGCGAAGGCCACCGAGGCGTCCAGGTTGTCCTCGGTCACCGCGTCGGCCACGTCCGCGTCCACCCCGCGGGTCTTGCCGGAGCCGGCGGCCAGGGTCTTCACCTCGGAGATGTTGCCCCGGATGACGGCAAACTTCACCTCCTCCAGCAGCTTGAGGGCGGTCTCGGTGCGCAGGGCGCTGGCCCCCGCTCCCACCGGGTCCAGCACCACCGGGTGGCCCAGCTGGTTGGCCTTCTTCCCGGCGGCGAACATGGAGGGGATGGTGTTGTGGTTCAGGGTGCCGATGTTGAGGTTCAGCCCCCCGCAGATGGAGGTGATATCCTCCACATCCTGGATGTCGTCGGACATGATGGGGCTGCCCCCGCAGGCCAGCAGTACGTTGGCCACGTCGTTGACCGTGACGTAGTTGGTGATGTTGTGGACCAGGGGAGTGGTTTTCCTCACGTTGTCCAGACAGGTGCCGAGCATAGACAGGTTCCTCCTTCAAAATAGAAAAATACCGCGGGGCTGCCGTCACGAGGAAAGACAGTCCCGCGGTATTGTTCGCCGGTTCCATGATCTCCCTACGTTGGCATTACCCAAATCAGGTCACAGGTCGAAGCGCACAGCTTCCTCTCAGCCCGTTTGCGAGCTCCCTTTTTCTTGCGCCGCAGTCCGCGGATGGTGAAATTATAGCGCGGAACCGGAGGGATTGCAAGGACTTTTTCCCGCCGGGCGGGGAGGGAGAGAAGAAATTCCCATTTTCCCCCGTTGCCTTTTTTCGCAAAGCCGGTATAATGGAGACAGATGCGCCGCCCGCGCCGCCGCGGGCGCAGAATAGAGAAAAGTGAGGATAACGTTTATGGATTATGCCAAGGAATCCCTCCGCCTCCACGGGGAATGGAAGGGAAAAATCGAAGTGATCGCCACCGTGCCCGCCAACGACAAGGAGTCCCTGTCCCTGGCCTACACCCCCGGCGTGGCCCAGCCCTGTCTGGAGATCCAGAAGCACCCGGAGAAGAGCTATGAACTCACCCGCCGCCACAACCTGGTGGCCGTCATCACCGACGGCACCGCGGTGCTGGGCCTGGGCGACATCGGCCCCGAGGCCGGCATGCCCGTGATGGAGGGCAAGTGCGTCCTCTTCAAGCGCTTTGCCGATGTGGACGCCTTCCCCCTGTGCGTCAAGACCAAGGACGTGGACGAGTTTGTCCAGACCGTCTACAACATCTCCGGCTCCTTTGGCGGCATCAACCTGGAGGACATCGCCGCTCCCCGGTGCTTTGAGATCGAGCGCAAGCTGAAGGAGAGGTGCGACATCCCCGTCTTCCACGACGACCAGCACGGCACCGCCATCATCGCCCTGGCCGGCCTCACCAACGCCCTGAAGGTGGTGGGCAAGAAGAAGGAGGACGTGAAGGTGGTGTTCTCCGGGGCTGGCTCCGCCGCCATCTCCATCACCAAGCTGCTGCTCCAGGCCGGCTTTAAGAACATCACCCTGTGTGACAAGTTCGGCGCTCTGTACGAGGGCAACCCCGAGATGAACTGGGCCCAGCAGGAGATCGCCAAGGTCACCAACCTGGAGAAGAAGCGGGGCAAGCTGGCCGACCTGATGGTGGGGGCCGACGTGTTTATCGGCGTGTCCGCCCCCAACCTGGTCACCCCCGACATGGTGCGGACCATGAACAAGGACGCCATCGTCTTCGCCTGTGCCAACCCCACCCCGGAGATCTTCCCCGACGACGCCAAGGCGGGAGGAGCCCGGGTAGTGGCCACCGGCCGCAGCGACTACCCCAACCAGATCAACAACGTGCTGGCCTTCCCGGGCATCTTCCGGGGCGCTCTGGACGTGCGGGCCAGCGACATCAACGAGGAGATGAAGATGGCCGCCGCCCAGGCTCTGGCCGCCGTCATCCCCGACGAGGAGCTCTCCGAGGACAACATCATCCCTAAGCCCTTCGACCCCCGCGTGGTCCCCGCCGTGGCCCAGGCCGTGGCCGAGGCCGCCCGGCGTACCGGCGTGGCGAGAATCTGACCTGCTTTTCTGGAAAGAAAAGTAGGCAAAAGAACGTATATCTTTTCTGATATACTATAAAGGCGCCGTTTTGCAGCAATGTCATTAAGTGCAGAGGAACAAAAAAGGGCCTGTTGCAAAATAGAATTTTGAAAAATCAGGTCAAAGAAAAAGTTAGCGAGAACCGTCGAACTAGCGGTTTTCGCTAACTTTTTTAAAGTGCGAATTAACGAAATGACGTTGTAGCAGGCAGCGTTTTCTTTTATAATCCCAATAATTGTTTTTTCTTTACGTCAAATTCTTCTTGTGCAATGATACCGCTGTCGAGCAATTCTTTGAATTTTTTCAGTTCATCAGCAGGAGAAGGCGAGACATTGGTATTTTGCCCGCTCTTTTTCTGCTGTTCTTGTTCATATTCTTCTTTGCTGATGATAGTCAGATAGGGAGAACCACATTGAGGACACTTATTATAGTCGACAATCTGATTTAACGCATGATCAGCGCGATTTAGGCTTGTAGCGGATGTATTAGAACCGGCGGTGAAGATTGCTGTCACGCTGGCAGACAGGGCTTTTTTGGCTTGCTCACGATTTTGCGCAACGTCTTTTCCGGTATAGCAAAAGACATAGCCACATTCACATTTCTTTCGGATAACTTCATCCCCGGGCGCTACAAATATAATCTTCTTATTTACTTCATCATATTTAAGAACTTTGCCGGCTTTAACCGCTTGATTGCAACACTCGGCGCAGCAATTATGGATCAGGCCATTCATGTCATAGACTCGGTAGTACGTCTTTGCAAACATTCCAATTGACATTTGCTTGCCGCAGCACTCGCATGTCGCTTTTCCCATAGTTCACCAGATCCTTTCCTACATTTCTTGTTTTGTTTGTGGAACACTCCTAAAGGAATGATAACACGCTAAATGACCTGTGTCAACGTCGTAACGACGTTTTCAACGAGTTTATACTTTGCAATACCCCCTCTAAACTGTTAGAGGGTGATTGGCCATGAAAGAGGAATACAGAGAGCAGTACCGGAAATTCGGATTAAACGTGGTGTACTACCGTAAAAAATTGAGGGTAACGCAGCTTGAACTGGCAGAACTGCTGGGGATTCAGAGAAGTCATATCAGTGCAATTGAATTAGGCAACGTCGGGGTGTCGTTTGATTTGCTGTTTAAAATGTGTGAAGTATTCCAGATCAAGCCAAAAGAACTGTTTGACTTCCGGGATTGAATTGGCATAACAAAATAGGGATAAAACGCCCTTGACAATCCCCCAAAACTGTGTTACAGTTCCCTTACTGCGAGGAAAAGGACCATTAGCAGCGCATGTCCCTGCCCAGAGAGCCCCCGGCCGGTGAGAGGGGGAGAGGGAGGCCCTGTGAAGTTACCCCTTGGAGCAGCCGCCTGAACAGCCGGGAAAGAGGCCCAGTAGGGGACAGGCCGGGTTTCGCCCGTTACCGCGTGGGAGTTTTTGCGAACTCCGTGAGGCGCGCCCTGTGAGGGGCGGGCGAACCAGAGGTGGTACCGCGTTTGTGTCAAATGCCCTCTGTCCGGGAGACCGGGCGGAGGGCTTTTTGCGTTTGCCGCGGGAAAACCGGCAGTTCAGCGCGGACGGAGCGAGGAGAGAGAGCATGACCAAGCAGCAGCGGCTGGGGGTGCTGTACGTCTTTCTGGCGGCAGTGCTCTACAGCATTGGGGGACTGTGCATCAAGGTGATCCCCTGGAACGGGATCTCCATCAACGGCGGGCGCACCGCCATCGCCCTGGTGGTCATCGGGGCGTTTCTGGCCGTCACCAAGCACCCGCCCAGGCTGAACCGGTGGGTGTTCCTGGGGGCCCTGTGCGTGTTCGGCACCAACATTCTCTACTCGGTGGCCAACAAGCTCACCACGGCGGCCAACACCATCGTGCTCCAGTTCACCGCCCCCATTTTCGTCATTGTGTTCACCCTGATCTTCTGGCACAAGCGCCCCCAGAGGCTGGACCTGGCCGCCTGTGCGGTGGTGTTCGGCGGCGTGCTGTTCTTCTTTGTGGACAGCCTGGAGATGGGGG
>CASEKM010000085.1 GCA_949288405.1 uncultured bacterium
TATCAGTTGCGGGCAAGGAAGCTTCCGGCACATCCGATACGCCCGCCGCGCCCCCAAGAACATTCAGGCCGTTCACGGCTACCGCTCGGAGTGGTCCATGAAAAACCGGGCCACCTGGGAGTTTGCCCACCACTACTGCGGCCGGCTGTGGAAATGGTTCGGAGGGGTGTCCCTGCCCCCGTCCGCCCTGGGCGGCACGCGCGTTTTCTTCTCCGGCGCCCTGTTGGGGGCCATAGGAGAGGGCTTCCCCCGCCACGTTCCGGCCAAATGCCCGGCCCGTCTGGAGGGCATCCCGCGCCCGTTCCTCCCCGTCAAAGGTCAGGGGCTGAACGGTGCGCAGGCCGCCGCTGCTGGCCGTGGGGAGCTCCCGGGCGGTGAGCGTCAGAGACCGGACGGAGCTGCGCCCCTGTCCTCCCTCTTTTCCCCCCGAAGCGGGGGCCGTCTGAGCTGTCTGGACGGCGTGCGGGAAAGCGCTCCCCTCCCGTGTATCCTGGGAAATGCCCCTCCCCTCCGCCGGTGCGCCGCCGGAGGCGGCTGTTTTTCTCTCTGCTCCGGCCTGGTTTTTGTCCGTCCTCGGGGCCTGACGCCCCTCTGCGGCCGGGTGGCCACCCAGGCTGTCCTCCTCCTGGGTTCGATGGGCCAGCTCCACGCCGGGGACCGGCCCCTGGGCAAATCCCTCCCCAGGAAGCCCCGTTTCCCCCGAAGGGGTCCGAGGCTGGGGCTGTACCGGAGCGGTCTGCCCGCCTGCGGCTGTCTGAATGCCGGAGGCCGGCGGAAGGTCCTGAGACACGCGGATGTCCCGGGCCGTGCCCAGAAATTCCCCGCGGATTGGGGACTCCTGCCCCGGGGCGGTCTGCTCCCCCCGGGCGGGAGATACGGGGTGCGGGCCCTCCTCCCGGGTCTGCGCGGTCTGCGCGGCAGTTTCAGCCTCCACAGAAGACCGGCGGCCCTCCCGGTGGGCGGTCCTCCCCTCTGTCTCCCGCGGCCGGGCATGGGGGGCTCTCTCCCCCTCTGCCCCTCTCGCCGCCGCTGCACCGGCGGGCCGGGCCTCCTGCCCGCCGCCCTGGTCCTCTTCGCGCCGGAGGTGGACCAGCTCTGTGCCGGAGACCGGCCCCGCGGCAGCCTCCCCATGGGAGGAGGGGCGCGGCCGGTCCGGGCCGCCCGCCGCCGTCGGGGTCTCCAGCAGGGGCTTTCCTTCCGCCCCCCTCTGATCCGGGAGCACCCGGATGTCCTGGGCCACACTTAGGCGGGGATGCTCCGCGGCCATATCCTGCCCGCGGACGCTGCCCGGCGTCTGGCGCGCTGTCTGCATCTGGGCCGCCGGTCCCCCGGCGTCCCGGTCCTTCTGCCCAGCTTTTAGGCCGGTCCGGGGCTGCTCTTGCTCCCCTGGAACCTTCTCCCGGCGCTTCCGCGCCCCGGCTCCGTCTCTTTCCGCCTCCGGGCGGCCGTCCTCTGTCCGGTGGGCCAGCTCCGGTCCCGGGGCCCAGCCCGGGATTTCCAGGGCTCCCTCCGGCTCCGCCCGGCCGCTTCCGCGCACCTGGAGCAAGTGCTCCCCCTCAACGCCGCCAGACCGCAGCTCCCGGGCCGTGGTCTCCAGCGGGGAAACCGTTCTCAAGCCATGTTCCTCAGGCTGCTGTCCGGCCGGGAGGCCGGCGGTCTGTCCGGCGGGCACAGCGCCCGCACCCGGGACGGCCGCGCCCGGCTCCGGCTCCTGGGTCCGATAGGCCAGCTCCGGTTCCGGGGCCCAGCCGGGCATACCCTCGAGGCTCCCCGGCTCCGCCCCCTCTGTCCGGCGGGCCGGCGTCAGCTTCTCTGCCTCCGCCCGTCCCACCCGGGGGTCTCTGGCCGCCGTCTCCATGGGGGGCACTGTCCCCAGGCGGTCCTGGGGCTGCCGCTCCCCGCCGGGTGCATTTTCCCGGACCTCCTGCCCGGATACAGCCGGAGCGGCGTCTCCGCCGCCTGACTTCCCTGAGATCGGCCCTGGGTCCTCTTCCGTGCCAGCCGGTGTGGAGCCGGTGTGTTCCGCTCCGCCCGGCCCGGGACGGGCCGCCCGGCCGCTAGGAGCGGATACGCCCTGCTCCCGGGAGACCGCCGCGCCGCCGGGCACAGCCCCTGCTTGGGCCAGAGCTGTCTCTGTCTTTCCGGCCCTCCCCTCCGGTTTCACCGGAGCGGCATCCGGCTTCCCGGAGCTCCGCCGGGCCCCGGTCTTTTCACCGGGCCCGCCGCTTGGGGCGGCCTCTCCCCTGGCCTCCCGCAGGAGGCGCTCTGAGGCCTGCCGGTCCTCCCGGCCTGCCTGGGCCCTCTCCGCGCCGGTCAGCTCCCGGCGCAGCTGCTCCAGCCCCTGCCGGGCGAGATGCTCCACCAGCTGCTCGGACGCCGGAGGCACACGGGAGGTCTGCCCCGTCTGCGCCCCGGTCTCCTCCCGGTGGGCCAGCTCTGGGGGAGGCGCTCCCGCGGCCCCCTGCCGGAGCGCCGCCGGCTGGACCCGCGGCCTCTCCAGCCCCGGTCCTTCGGGCCCTATGGGGTGGATCTGTCCCCGCTCCAGGCGCGCCGGCTGCTCCCCTCCGGTCCAGCCGGCGGGGGAGACCGCCTCCCCCTGCTCCCGCAGCTGCCGGAGCTTCTGCGTAAACGCCACGGAGCGCTGTCCCAATCTGCCGGGGGCGGACAGCTCTCTCCGCAGTCCGCCCGCTCCCTGTGTCCCCCCCTCCAACGTGAGGAAGGTGGGGCCGAAGCGGTTCTCCTGATAGAGGGTCTGGAAAAACTGCTGCTGCACGGCGCCCGGCGGCGGGACCGCCGTCTCCTGACGGCGGGCAGCCTGGGGCCGCTCCCGGCGCTGTTCCTGCCGTACCTCCCGGATCTGGAGCACGCGCTCTACGATGCGCTCCGCCGCCCGGCGCTGCTCGCTCTCCCCCTTCTCCCGGCGGAGGGCCTCCAGCACCAGCTTCAGATCCACCTGGATCACCGGGGCGGGGGCGGACTGAGGGGACTCCTCTCCCTCCTCCAGCAGGTCCAGAGGCACATAGGACCACCGCCCCTCCTCCCGCTGGGCCCGGGCCAGGATCTCCTCCGCGAAGGTCTGTGCCAGGGTACCGAAGGGGGTGAGCAGAAGCCGGTCCTGGGAGAGCACTCCCATATTCGGTTGAATGACCGCAATGGATTCCATCAGAAGCACCCGTTGTGGATCAGCTCGATCCGGCTGACGGCCACGCTGGCCTGGTTGCTGTTCAGCTGGGGCCCCACGTACTTCTGCAGGTGGGCTCCCACCACGGACCACGTCCGCTGGGCCTCTCCAAAGCTGTCCCGGAGGGTGATGGTGCCCGCCAGGGGGATGGACATCCCCTGGTTGACCATGGCCATCAGCAGGGACACGCTGTCCACCGTGGTGACCACGCCCTGCTCCAGGACCAGCGTCTGGGGCTTGGTATTTTTGAAGAAAAAGCGGGGGTAGTTGCTGCCGCCCTCGGTGTAGACCTCGTAGTCCACCTCCATGTCCAGGCCGGATACCGACAAAAATCCGCCGGAGAGCACGGCCCCCGTTCCGATCAGCATCACATCAAAATAAGCGCCGGAGAGCGCCATGCCGGACTCCTCCTTTCCCGCTTTTCCCGGGATTGTCTGGTTGAACGGGTCAGAGCTCTGTGGTCCGCTCCAGCCCGGTAAAGGCAAAGGTGAGGCTCTCTGTGAGCACCTCGCTGCGGCTGCTGTCCATAGGGTCCAGCTCATAGCCGATGGGCATGGCGTCCTGCAGGACCCAGCCCACATTGGGTTCCCCCTTGGCGTCCAGGGCGATCACCGTGATGGTCCGGCGGAGGTTCTCCCCCGTGGGACCGGTGTGCATCCCCGCCGAGGCGGCCAGCATCCAGTCCAGCAGCTCGTTGTCCCCCACCACGCCCTTGCTCAGGGTCACCGGCTCATAGCTGGTGAACACCGGCGTGTACGCCTTCACGCCCCGGTTGTCGTCTCCGTCCCGGCTCTGGATGGTCTCCACCTGCATCCGAATGCCGGAGAAGCGGCTGAAGGCGGCGGAGATCTCCTCGCTGTCCCCCACCCGCACCAGAAAGCGGAAGGCGGTCATGGGGTCCGGCCGGCGCAGATCCTGAAGCTCCTGCTGTGCCATTGGATGTTCTCACCTGCCGTTTCTATCGGAATTCAATGCTCTTCTGGCTCTCGCCGCTGAGCTTTTTGTTGATGGCCGACACCTCGCGGCACCAGCGCCGCCGCTCCCAGTGGTCCAGCTCCATCAGGTCCTCATTGGACCAGTGCAGGTAGTAGGCCAGAAACGCCATCTCCTGGTACAGGCGCTCCTGGGGGTAGAGCGACACCCCCCGGGTGTGCTTCAGAGACAGGGAGCTATCCTCCGGCCGGGGGATCGCCTGCCAGGGAAAGCGGAACGCCTCCTCCGGCTCCGGCGGCGGAAGGCGCCGGATGGGGAGCCCCTCGTTCTCCTGAGAAGCCCACTCTAGCCCAGCAAAAAATCCAGCGGCACCTCGAACTGCTGATTGCAGTGGGGGCAGGTGATCTGGTAGTGGGGCATCTCGGACATATTGATGCGCTGGTACATGTCCTGGAGGTAGGCCAGGTCCATGGTGAACAGGTTCTCGATCACCCGGGTGTTCACCGTGCTCAGGGTGCCCAGCTTGGTGATCACACGGGAGAGCAGGATGATGGTGAGATAGCCCGAGTTCTGCTGAACCCTGGGGTCCCGCAGGGGCAGGATCTCGTCCGCCGCCGTGGCCAGGCGCATGGTGCCCCGCTTGTGCAGATCTCCATTCTGGTCCACATAGCCCTTGGGCAACTCAAATTCAAATTCGGTCTGCATAATGTCCTCCTATGCGCAGGCGGTAATTCCCCGCAGCCCACAGGCGGGACCGCCTGTGGGCTGTGAGAGAGGCATCAGAATCAGATGGTCGAGGGCTCGCCGGCCACAGCGCCGGGGGTGTGCTCCAGACCCTCGTGGCACAGCTCCAGGGACTGGATGGCCACCTCGCCGCCCATGCCGTTCAGGTCGGGCACGGTATAGCCCACAGGCCAGGCGTTGATCAGGTTCCAGGAGGGACCCGGGTTGCCCGCGTCGTCGATGAGGGTGATGGTCACATTGTGGCGGACCATGCCGGTGGGAGGGGCAGTGTTGGTGGGAGCCACCGAGTAGACCCAGTCCAGGAAGTCGCTGTCGTCGGACACGCCCCAGCGCAGGGTCACATTGCCGAACTTGGTCAGCCCCGCCAGCTTCCGGGGGGTGTTGCGCAGGTCGTCGCCTTCACGGTACTCCACGGCGTCGGTGGAGGAGCTCATGCCGGACACTTCCGAGAAGCCCGCACGGCTGATCCCGTCGATCTCCACCTGGTACCGAAATACTCTATAGGGGTAATTGATAGCCATGATTTATCTTCGTCCTTTCTGTATCAGTCTGGGAGGCGCGGGATTATTCGGAGGCGGTCTTCTGGGTGATGCGGAAGATGACGAACTCGGCGGGCTTCACCGGGGCGATGCCGATCTGGCAGATCAGGCGGCCGTTGTCGATGTCGTCCTGGGTCATGGTGGTGGGTCCGCACTCCACAAAGAAGGCCTCGGAGGGGGTGGAGCCGGCCAGAGCGCCGTCCCGCCAGCAGGTGGCCAGGAAGGTCTCGATGGTGCGGGTCACCCGGTTCCACAGGGTGGTGGAGTTGGGCTCGAAGACCACCCAGTTGGTGTTGGCCTTGATGGACTCCTCCACATAGATGAACAGGCGGCGGACGTTCAGGTACTTCCACAGGCCGTTGGAGCTGATGGTGCGGGCGCCCCACACCCGGATGCCCCGGCCGGTGAAGGCACGGATCAGGTTCACGCCGATGGGGTTGAGGATATCCTGCTCCCCCTCGTTATAGGCGCAGGACAGGCCGGTGCAGCCCCGGACCACCTCGTTGGCGGGGGCCTTGTGGACGCCCCGCTCGATGTCGGTGCGGGCGTAGATGCCGGCCATGGCGCCGGAGGGCGGGAAGTAGGCGGAGCGCTTGGCGCCGGCGTCGTACATCTCCAGCCAGGGGTGGTACATGGCCGCGTAGGTGGAGTCGTACATATCCCGGAAGTTGGCCACGTCGTTGGTCTTCTTCAGCTCCATGGGCACGTCCAGGATGGCGAAGCAGCTCTTCTTGCTCTCACAGAAGGCGATGAGGGCCGCCTGGACCTCGGGAGCGGTGATGCCGGGGATGGCCATGATGGACACGTTGCCGTTCTCCTGGAAGGCCTGCAGGGCGGTGCGGCGGCCGGGGCCGTCGTCCTTGCCCAGGAAGGCGTCGGGCGTGACGGTGAGCACGGAGCCGTTGCTGCCCCCCTGGAGGGTGAGCACCAGCTCGCTGCCGGTGCCGCCGCACAGGTCATAGGGGACGATGGAGGCGGCCTTGGCCGCGGGGGCGGGGATCTCCTTGCCGTCCTTGTCCTTCTCCTTAGCGGGGGCGGCAGGGGCCTTGGCCTCCAGCACCTCCACCTGGATCAGGTCGGACTTGGCGGTCTTCACCGCCGCGTTGTTCAGGGCGCCGGCCTTCAGGGACAGGTTCTCAAAGGCCTCCACCATCTCGCCCAGGCGGGCGGTGAGGGTGATCTCGCAGGTCTTGATGTACTTGGCGGTGCCCACCTTGGTGTCGGCCACATCCAGGGCGCAGGGGGCGTCCA
>CASEKM010000086.1 GCA_949288405.1 uncultured bacterium
GCTCCGGGAGTGGCCGGTGAGCAGCCCGGTGGCCGCCGTCTCCGCGGGCATCGTGGGGGACGAGCCCATGCTGGACCTGTGCTATGAGGAGGACTCCTCTGCCCAGGTGGACCTGAACTGCGTCATGGACGGCCAGGGCCGCCTCATCGAGATTCAGGGCACCGGCGAGGGCCGGCCCTTCACCCTGGAGGAGCAGCGGAAGCTGGTGGAGCTGTGCGCCAAGGGCATCCGAGAGCTCCAGGCCGCCCAGAAGGCCGTTCTGGACTGAGGGGGGCGGGGATATGGCACAGGCGTTTGAGGCCATCATGCTCATCTGCTTCGGCATCTCCTGGCCCTTCAACATCGCAAAATCCCTGAAGTCCCGCACCGCCAAGGGGAAGAGCCTGCCCTTTGAGATCTGCGTGGTGGTGGGCTATCTGTTCGGCATCGCCGGAAAATTCATCGGGGGGAACATTACCTATGTGCTGGCGGTGTACATCCTGGACATTCTGATGGTGAGCACGGACATCGTTCTCACCTGCCGCAACCGCCGCCTGGACCGCCTGGCGGCTGAGAGAGAGGGGAGCGCTGTATGACAAAACTGGTACTGGCCAGCAAGAACCAAAAGAAGCCCAAAAGAAGCTGGTGGAGATGAACGAGATCCTGTCCCACCTGGGCATTGAAGTGTGCTCTGAGGCGGAGGCCGGGGTGGACGTGGAGGTGGAGGAGACCGGCACCACCTTCGAGGAGAACTCCCTGCTGAAGGCCGAGGCGGTGATGAAGGCCAGCGGCATGCCCGCCATCGCCGACGACTCCGGGCTGTGTGTGGACGCCCTCAACGGGGCGCCGGGGGTGTACTCCGCCCGGTACGGCGGACCGGAGCTGGACGACACCGGCCGCTACCGCCTGCTGCTGGAGAATATGCGGGGACAGACCCCCCGCACGGCCAAGTTCGTGTCGGTCATCACCTGCTGCTTCCCCAACGGGGACGTGATCTCCGCCCGGGGGGAGTGCCCCGGCACCATCGCCTTCGCCCCCATGGGGGAGGGCGGCTTCGGGTACGACCCGGTGTTCTTCCTCCCCGGTCTGAAAAAGACCTTCGCCCAGCTCACGCCGGAGGAGAAAAACGCCGTCTCCCACCGGGGTAAGGCCCTGGAGGCCTTCCAGGTCAAGCTGGAGGAATACCTGAAGAAGAATTAGAACTTAGGGGATAGAAATTAGGAATTGTCCGGCGTTGGGCGTGACGCGCTGGAGGGGCGGCAATCTGCTGCCCGCCAAGCCTTCCCC
The DNA here is from genome assembly GCA_949288405.1 of uncultured bacterium. Lineage (GTDB taxonomy): Bacteria > Bacillota > Clostridia > Oscillospirales > Oscillospiraceae > Lawsonibacter. The sequence goes on from CASEKM010000086.1 coordinate 1,267, forward strand.
ACAGGGGAAGCACCCTGTAGGGCGGGGGCTTGCCCCCGCCGCAAGAGAGGAATGCGTATCTGGGACGGTGGCCCGCCGGACGAAACATCAGAAAACAAGAATTGAGGAATGGATCACATGGCAGAATTGACAAGCAAACAGCGGGCCCAGCTGCGGGGCCTGGCCAACAGCATCGACACCATTTTGATCATTGGCAAGGACGGCATCGGGGACAACCTGGTGAAGCAGGCCGACGACGCCCTGGAGGCCCGGGAGCTCATCAAGGGCAAGGTGCTGGAGAACTCCCTCATGTCCGCCCGGGAGGCGGCGGAGGCCCTGGCCCCCCTCACCCGCAGCGAGGTGGTGCAGGTCATCGGAACAAAATTTGTCCTGTACCGTCCAAGCCATAAGAAGGATAAAAAGGACAAGATCGTTCTGGTGGAGAGCAAGGGGAAGAAACGGTCCTGAGGGCCGGGCCCGGATTTTTGGACTGAATATTTGAAATAAGGTGGGATCAGGCCAATGAAAATCGGTATTTACGGGGGAACCTTCAACCCGCCCCACCTGGGGCACATGGCGGCGGCCCGGACGGCTGTGGACGCCCTGAAGCTGGACAAGCTGCTGCTCATGCCGGCGGCGGTGCCCCCCCATAAGACGCTGCCGGAGAACACGCCGGACCAGGCGCACCGGCTGGCCATGGTGGAGCAGATGGCCGACGCCCTGGAGATGCCCGGTGTGGTGGAGGTGTCCACCCTGGAGCTGGAGCGGGAGGGGAAGAGCTACACCTCCGACACCCTGGAGGAGCTCCACCGCCGGTATCCCGGGGCGGAGCTGTGGCTGCTCATGGGGACGGACATGTTTCTCACCCTCCACCAGTGGCACGACGCTAAGACCATCCTGCGGCTGGCCAAGATCTGCGCCTTTGGCCGCACCGACCAGGACGGGGAGGCCGTCTTTGCGCCCCAGCGGGAGTTTTTAAAGAAGGAGTACCACGCCCAGACGGCGACCATCACCCTGCCCGGGCTGGTGGACGTGTCCTCCACCCAGCTGCGGGAGCTGCTGCAGCGGGGCCGGGGGGCGGAGTACCTGCTCCCGGCGGTCTACGGCTATATCCTGATGAACAAGCTCTATGGGACCGACGTCCGGCTGAAGCATCTGGAACTGCCTGAGCTGCGGGCCTGCTCCTACTCCATGATCCGCCACAAGCGGGTGGCCCATGTGATGGGGGTGGAAGAGGAGGCCGTCAAGCTGGCCAAATTCTGGGGCGCCGACCCGGAGCTGGCCCGCCACGCCGCTATTTTGCACGATTGTACCAAATACCTGGACCTGGATGCCCAGTTGAAATTGTGCCGGAAATATGGTATTCCATTAGACGACCTGGAGCGCCAGGCAGTGAAGCTGCTCCACGCCAAGACCGGGGCCTGTATCGCCAGGTACGTTTTTGGGGAACCTGACGAGGTATACGAGGCCATTTTGTGGCACACCACCGGAAAGGCGGACATGACCCTGCTGGACAAGGTCCTGTACATGGCGGACTACATAGAGCCCAACCGGGACTTTGAAGGGGTGGACCGCCTGCGGGAGCTGGCCTACACCGACCTGGACCGGGCTATGCTCCTGGGGGTGGACGCCACCATCCGGGAGATGGAGGAGCGGGGCTATCTCATCCACACCAACACCCTCAGCGCCCGGCAGTGGCTGCTGGACCGGGGCGTGAAACTGAAGGAGTAAAGACCCAATGAGCGGAAAAAGAGAGATCAAGGCGAACAAATCCCACCGGCAGTCCCCGGGCGGCCTGGCCGGCTGGTGGCGGCAGCACCGGGCCTGGGTGTCCGGGCTGGACCGGGGACAGAAGATCAAATACCGCCTGTTTCAGGTGCTGGTTGCCGTCGCTGTGGCGGCCATCGCCCTGTGCCTGGCGGCCCGGGCCTGGATCCGGCTGCCCGACATCCCCAACCTCCCCACGGGGACGGGGACCACAGAGAGCGGGGAGACCGGCTTTGAGGGAGCAGAGCTCCCGGAGGTGGCCAAGAGCGGCCGGAAGGACGGGGTGTACACCTTCCTCCTGGTGGGACAGGACACCGGGGGCGGCGGCAACACGGATACCATGCTCCTGATCACCTTTGACAGCGTGAACAAGGAGGTCCACGGCATGAGCCTGCCCCGGGACACCATGATCAACAGCAGTCACTCCGGCGCGGGCCACCGGCTCAACGCGGTGTACAACTATAACAAGGGCAGCGACCCGGACACCCAGCTGGAGAAGGGCATGGCCGCCCTGAAAACCGAGGTGGGCAAGCTCACCGGTATTATTCCCGACTTCTATGTGGTGGTCCAGTGGGAGGCTGTGGGCGAGCTGGTGGAGGCCATCGGCGGGGTGAACTTCGACGTGCCCTTTGACATGGACTACGACGACCCCACTCCGGGACAGGACCTGCATATCCACCTGAAGGCCGGACAGCAGAAGCTCAACGGGGAGGACGCCATGGGCCTGATCCGCTGGCGGCACAACAACGACTACTCGGTGCAGTACCCCAACGGAGACCTGGGGCGGGTGCAGACCCAGCAGGCCTTCCTGAAGGCGGTAGCGGCGGAGTGCCTGAAGCCGGAGATCCTGCTGAAGGCCCCCAGCCTGGCCCAGATCTTCATTGAGCGGGTGAGCACCGACCTGTCCATCGGAAACATCCTGGCCTTTGCCCAGCTGGCGGCGGGGATGGACGCGGAGAACAATGTGAACTTCGTCACCATGCCCTGGGTGAGCGCCTACTACCCCGGCGTGTCCATGATCCTGCCCGACGTGGACGAGCTGGTGGAGGTCCTCAACGACGGCTTCAACCCCTATCAGAACGACATCCAGGAGAGCGACCTGTCGGTGCTCTACCGCAACAGTGACGGCAGCTATGGGGTCACCAGCGGCACGCTGCTGGACTCCTCCCTGTCCCGGCCCAGAGGGAGCGGGTCCTCCAGCTCCTCCGGCGGCGGCAGCTCCGGCGGCTCCTCCGGCGGTACGGCGGCAGAGGAGCCGGTGATCCAGGACCCGGTGGAGGACCCCAGCGGCTCCCAGGGGACGGACCCCGGGACCGGAACGGCGGGTGACCCCAGCGGCTCCCAGACGGGCGTGCCCGGCGGTGGGGAGACCGGCGGGGTGACAGATCCCTCCGGGTCCCAGACCACGGACCCCTCCGGCTCCGGCGGTCAGACACCGCCCCAGGAAGAGCCGGGCGGCGCCCAGACCGACCCCGGCAGCGGGGCGGGTGAGCCGGTCCAGCCCTCCGGCGGCGGCGAGACCGGCGGTCAGGACATCCCCCCGGCGGCAGAGGAGCCCCCCGCCCAGGATATTCTGGCCGGCGGCGGGGACGGCCTCACCGTGACCGCGCTGCCCGACTGGCTCAACCCCACCGGCATGGAGCCGGCGGCATAAGACCGGGAGCCGCAGGGGCGCGCACTGTGCACCCCCGCCGCACGGCCGGCTGAAAACGTCAAGACCCATTCCCATACCACACACGACCGATAAAAAGAGAGGAGATTTGCCTGTGACATCCTATGAGAGCGCCATGCTGCTGGCCAACACCTTGGACGGCAAGAAGGGGGAGGAGATCAAGGTCCTGAAGACCGAGGGCCTCACCACCCTGGCCGACTACTTTGTCATCTGCACCGCCACCTCCACCACCCAGATCAAGGCCATGTCCGACGCCTGTGAGGAGGCTATGGAGAAAAACGGCGAGCGGGTCCACCACATCGAGGGGCACCGGGGCGGCACCTGGCTGCTCATGGACTTCTCCGCGGTGGTGGTCCACATCTTCATGGACGAGGCCCGGAAGTTCTATGACCTGGAGCGCCTGTGGGGGGACGCGGAGGAGATTCCCCTGGAGAAGCCTCAGGCGGCCCAGTGACCAGAGAGCTTGGAGAGGAGAAAAGCCGAAATGGAGAAGGACCGGTTTCAGAAGGTTTATAGTCAGGGGATTCTCAATACAGTGGAAATTTGGGTGGATACGGAGACTGGCGTAAACTACATGTTTTGCGGCAGCGGAAACGCCGGGGGATTGACCCCTCTTCTGGACCGGGCTGGAAAGCCGGTCGTCACGGCGGTGGGCGGCGGCCCGGAGCATTCCTGAGCGCCCGGTCCCAAGCGGAGGAGAGCGAAAACTCCTTGACAACCGCCGGGAAATCCCATATAATTCATATCTGAAATACCAGAAAAGCGATGCTGAGGAGGAGTATCCCGCCGCGGGCGGCCCAGAGAGGGGACGGACGGTGCAAGTCCCCCCGCCGGACGGGAGAAGGTGGCCTCAGAGCTCCGCCTCTGAACCTGGGAGAGAGCTCCCGGCAGTAGGGGGCGGCGGACCCCGCCGTTACCGGGTTTGAGCGTCCCCCGCCGGGGGAAATTCAGGTGGTACCACGGACCCAATACGTTCGCCCTGAGCCTTTGGCTCAGGGCGATTTTTTTTGGAGGAAGCAGTATGAACGCTATCAAATTTCGATGTGTCACGACCTATGACCTGCCCACCCTGTATACCCTGAGCAAGATCGGCGCGGCGGTGAAGAGCCGGTGGAAGAGCCTTGCCTGGCGCCTGGTGGGGCTGGTGATCGCAGCATATATGCTGTTTATGGGGGCGCTCTCCCTGTTCTCCCTGTCCGGCATGGAGATCTTCGGGGTGATCTACCTGCTGTGCGGCGCGGCGGCTGGGATCTGGAGCCTGTTTTTGTACCGCATCCGGGCCTGGTATGTCCGCCGGTTCTTTATGAACGGCACCCAGAAGCAGACCTTCCTCTTTGACGAGGAGGGCTTCGAGATCGCCGTGGAGGGGGCCGAGAAGCGGATCCGGGATGAGTACGGCGAGGTGCTCCGCCTGGTGGAGACGGGGGACTACTTCCTGCTCTTTTTGGAGAAGAACGTGGCCCACATCCTGCCCAAGGGCACCCTCACCGGCGGAACGCCGGAGGAGTTCCGAAAGTTTCTGGAGGAGAAGAGCGGCCGCGCCGCAGAAGAGATGCGCGGCTGATCCGTCATATTTTTGTAAAAACGGTTTTGGAATAGGAGAATGAACATGAAAAAAGAACTGCCAAAGGTCTATGAACCTCAGGAGGTGGAGTCCCAGGTCTATGAGGCCTGGGAGAAGAACGGGTGCTTCCGGGGCCACCGGGACCCGGACCGGAAACCCTTCACCATCGTCATGCCGCCCCCCAACGTGACGGGGCAGCTGCACATGGGCCACGCCATGGACTCCACCCTTCAGGACATCCTCATCCGCTTCAAGCGGATGCAGGGCTATGCCGCCCTGTGGGTCCCCGGCACCGACCACGCGGGCATCGCCACCCAGATCAAGGTGGAGGAGGACCTGCGGGTGAACGAGGGCCTGACCCGCTATGACCTGGGCCGGGAGAAGTTCCTGGAGCGGGTGTGGCAGTGGAAGGAGAAGTACGGCAACCGCATCGTCCAGCAGCAGAAGAAGCTGGGCGTCTCCTGTGACTGGGACCGGGCCCGGTTCACCATGGACGAGGGCTGCTCCAAGGCGGTGCGGGAGACCTTCTGCGAGCTGTATGAGAAGGGCCTCATCTACAAGGGCAGCCGCATCATCAACTGGTGCCCCCACTGCGTCACCGCCCTCAGCGACGCGGAGGTGGAGTACGTGGACAAGCCGGGCTCCTTCTGGCACATCCGCTACCCCATCGCCGGGGAGGAGGGCCGCTATGTGATCGTGGCCACCACCCGGCCGGAGACCATGCTGGGCGACACCGGCGTGGCCGTCCACCCGGACGACGAGCGGTACAAGGACATCGTGGGCAAGAAGTGCATCCTGCCTCTGGTGGGCCGGGAGATGCCCATTGTGGCCGACGCGTACGTGGACATGGAGTTCGGCACCGGCTGCGTGAAGATGACCCCCGCCCACGACCCCAACGACTTCGAGGTGGGCCTGCGCCACAACCTGGAGACCATCCGC
>CASEKM010000087.1 GCA_949288405.1 uncultured bacterium
CCAGCATAACGCCCCTTGCACCCCTCCAGGCGTTGCAAAAAGGCAAAAAATGAGGGTGGAAACCGAGGTTTCCTCCCCAAAAAATGAGCCTGGTAGACCGCTGGTAGACCACCCGTCAAAACGACGAAACGCAAAAAAGCCGGGAACCGTTGAGCGGCAACGGTTCCCGGCGGTAGACCTGGTAGACATCTGGTAGACCGGCGCGGTCTACCAGCGTGCGGCCTCCGGTCAGGGTATCTCCAACAGGCGGCACAGATCGGGCGGCATGGGCTGTGTAAACGACATGGGAAACCCGGAAATCGGGTGACAGAAGGCCACCTGAGCTGAATGGAGGGCAGGACGGGCGAGGACCCCGGGCAGCTCTCTGCCGTAGAGGAAATCTCCCGCCAGAGGGTGCCCCAGATGGGCCATGTGGACTCGAATCTGATGGGTCCGGCCGGTTTCCAGGGTCAGGCGGAGCAGAGCATACGGCCCGGAGACCGCCAGCGTCTCATAGTGGGTGCGGGCGGACTTCCCATCCGGGCGGACCGTCTGCTCCACCAGAGAGCCCTCCTTGGGGCCGAGGGGGGCGTCGACCGTCCCGGCGGCCGGATCGGGGGTCCCCACGCAGATGGCCAGATAGGTCCGGCGGAACCGGTCTGTGTGGAGCTGCCGCTTTAAGATCTCCTGGGCGTGGGGGTGCCGGGCCACCACCAGCAGGCCGGAGGTCCCCCGGTCCAGGCGGTGGACCGGATGGAAATCCCCCTCCTCGCCCTTGGAGTCGTAATAAGCGAGCAGAAAATTACCGACCGTATCGTCAAAGTGCCCTGGTCCCGGGTGGACCGGGACGCCCGGCGCCTTATTCAGCACTAGCAGGTCCTGGTCCTCATACCCAATGTCCAGGGGGCCGGGGGCGGGTACGATGCCGCTGCGGCGCTCTGGATCGGAGAGGCGGACGGACAGGCATTCTCCCTCCTGGGGGCAGTACCGCGTGTTCACCCGGCGGCCGTCCACCAAAATTCCATCTTCCAGCCACTTGATCCGCCGCACCACGGTGCCGGACAGTCCCAAATGGCGTTTCAGCAGGGTGTCCACCTTGATCCCCGCCAGCTCCGGCCCAATGGGCAGCTCCAGACGGCGGCTCATAGCTTCTTGGACCAGCGGTACATGTGGAACAGATAGAAGGCGCAGTGGAGGACGATCACCACGGGGCACAGCACCATCCACAGCAGCTCCCCCTGCACCAAGGAGACAATGAAGGGGACCCACAGCAGATACAGGGACCAGTACCAGCTGTCCTGGGCGGCGTGGGTGCGGATGGCCACGCTGCGTTCGTCCCGCTCGGCCCGCTCCACCTCCTTCCGGTCCTCCGGGCTCATGCCCCGCATGAGCAGGGGAAGGATGATCCCCCCGCCGCCCAGGCCGATGAGGGCCCCGCCCAGGCCGGAGCACAGGCCCACGCCCCCCGCAGGCAGCCGCTCCCCCAGGATCAATACCACGCCAAACAGGACCAGCCCGGCCGCTGCGGCCAGGACGGACAGCAGCATTTTCTTATTCATTCCGCTTCCTCCTCAAACAGAAATACTTCCTCAATGGTCAGCCCGAAGTACCGGGCGATTTTGTGGGCCAGGAGCAGGGAGGCGTTATACCGCCCGTTCTCCAGGGAGATGATGGTCTGACGGGTCACGTCCACCGCGTCGGCCAGCTCCGCCTGAGAGATGCGCCGCTCCTTCCTCAGCTCTGCAATGCGGTTGGTCAAGCTCGTGCCTCCTCTCATAAAGTAAAGCTCGCTTTACAATTATAGTATAGCACGCTTTACATAGATGTCAAGCCTACTTTACAGCTTTTGCGAAAAAAATTCCCGGCCGGATCGTCCCGGCCGGGAGAGCTCAGAAGCGGTTAAAACAGGTGCAGCCCGTAAAATCCCATCAGAGAGAGGGCCATCAGGCCGATGGTGACCAGGGCAATGGGGAGGCCCTGGAAGCACTTGGGGCAGCTGGTAAAGCTCACGTCCCGCTGCAGGCCGGCAAAGCACATGAGGGCAATGGTGGCCCCCACACCGCCGAAGAAGCCAAACAGGACGGCGGCAGCCAGTCCATAGCCCCGCTGGACGATGAGCAGGGCCACGCCCATGGCGGCGCAGTTGGAGGTGATGCTGGACAGGTTTTCATCCATCCGGCGGGAGAGCTCCGGCACGCAGTTTTTCAGGAAGCACCGCAGGCCGGCCACTACCACCGGACCGGTGAGGGCGAAGGCCAGCGTCTGAAAGTAGCCCAGGGCCACATGCTGCAGCAGCTGGTCCAGCGGCCATGAGATCAGCGCGGTGAGGGTCATCACCGCCGTCAGGCTGGCTCCGGTGCGCCAGGCGTCCAGAGGGTCCTGAAAGGCGCGGGTCCGGGTGCCGATCCCCAGGCAGTTCACCAGAATGAAGTTCTCTGACAGCAGGGCCGCCAGAGCGACCCCTGCAATCTGAAGCAGGATCATGTCCCGTCCCCTCCTCTCTCCCGGAGCGCGCCATTAAACTTCGCCGTCCACATAGCTGACGCCTCCCTCTGTATCCAAGTTGGCCACAATGCCCAACGCCTGATTGACGCAGTCGGTCACCGCCTCCGAGGTGGCGGTGGCCCCGGACACTCCGTCCACCGCGTTGTTCCCGGACAGACGGATGGTGCCGGATCTGCCCACGTACTGGGACAGGTATGCCTCCGTCATGGCATCTGTCCCCACGCCGGCGGTCTCCCGGTGGCTGGTGATGGCCACGCCGGTGACCTCGCCGTTGGTGTCCACCCCCACTACGGCGGTGAGCAGTCCGCCGAAGCCGTAAGACTGGACCTCCACACAGTAGCCCACCAGGCCGCTGTCATTGTAGCCGGCGGTGATGCTCAGCGCGCCGGCGGCGTAGTAGGGGGTCTCCGTGCGGGTGGTGGCCTGGGGCATGACCTGGGAGAGCAGGGCCTCCTGGGCCTCGGTCTCCGCCCGGACGGTCACATAATCGGTGGCCCGGTGGACGCCGAAGACGGCCAGGCAGACCGCCAGGAACACGCCGCCCAGTGCGGCATACTGGCGGACCTTGCCTCTCAGCTCGTCCAGATAGCCCTCCCCGGGCATGGTCCCCTCGCCTGCGCGGGCGAAGAGCTTCAGCTGGGGCTTGACGAACCGGATCTGGGCGGCGCTCTCCTTCAGCTGCCGTCCCCAGCTGCGTACCAGGGCAAAACGGCCCATGCCGAAGCGCCGGGGGATGGCCGCCCGGTCCATGAGCCACACGCAGCAGTTCATGGTGAGGATGGCCCAGCCCACCCCGTCCGGGTAGGAGCCAAAGTAGCGCAGCAGGACGGTGAGCACGCCGCAGCCCACGCCGAAAATGGTCTGTCCCAGGGGGGTGACCGGGGTGGTGGTGTAGTCGGAGGCCATAAAGATGGCCCCCATCACCAGGCCGCCGCAGCACAGCTGGGCCAGCATCCAGGCCAAAGCGCCCTGGTCCCCGCGGGGGAACAGGAGGGTGAGCAGGGCCACGGTCCCCAGGTAGGCCAGAGGGATCCGGGGGGAGATCACCCGGCGGCCCACCAGGTATACGCCGCCCAGCAGCAGCATCAGCACCGGCACGCCGCCCATAGCGCCCCCGTGCTGGCCCAGGAGCATCTGGCTCAGGGTCAGGTCCGGAAGAGCCCCCGTGTGGAGCACGGCCATGGGGGTGGCGGAAGTCACCGCGTCGGCCGTCCCCAGCAGGCCGGGCCGCTGAAAGGCGTCCACCCAGCGGGTCATCAGACCGGGGAAGGTACACAGCAGGGTGCGGCCCGCCAGGGCGGGGTTGAGAAAATTCCGCCCCAGACCGCCGTAAAACTGCTTTACGATCACAATGGAAAACAGGCCCCCCAGCACCGGGGCCCAGTAGGGGGCGGTGACCGGCAGGCTCATGGCCAGCAGCAGGCCGGTGACGCAGGCGGACAGGTCGCCCACTGTGCTGTCCAGTCCCCGGAGGCGGCGGTAGCCGTACTCGGCCAGCACGCAGGTGCCCACGGATACTGCGGTCAGGGCCAGCACCCGGACGCCGAACAGAAAGACCGCCATCAGCAGGGCGGGGATCAGGGCCACGATCACGTCCAGCATGATGGAGGGGATGGTGGCCGGCTGGGCGATCTGGGGGGAGGTGCGGCGGATCACAGGTCCATTCATGCTTCCTCGCCTCCTTCCGCCAGAGTGGTCCGGGCCTGGCGGATCAGGTCCACCAGGGGGATGTGGGAGGGGCAGATGTAGGTGCAGCAGCCGCACTCCATGCAGTCCTCCAGATGGAGGTCGGGCAGGCGGTCGGTCTCTCCCATCCGCATCGCCCGGTATACAAAGGCCGGGTTCAGATTCATGGGGCAGGCGGTGACACAGTGGCCGCACCGGACGCACACCGTCTCCAGCTGGTCCGAGCTGCCCAGCTCAGCCTGGGTGAGGCACAGCAGGGCGTTGGTGTTTTTCACCACCGGCGTCTCCAGATCGGTCTGCACCGTCCCCGTCATGGGTCCTCCGGTGAGGATCACCGCCGGCCGTTCCTTCAGTCCGCCCGCCGACTCCAGCAGGCACCGCAGCGGGGTGCCGATGGGCACCCACAGATTTCGGGGCCGGGCCACCGCCCCGCCGCTCACCGTCACCGCCCGGTGGGTCACCGGCTGGCCCTCCAGCAGGGCACAGCGCAGGGTGTAGGCGGTAGCCACATTGAACACGGCACACTTCACATCGATGGCCGACTGTCCCGGCGGCACCTCCCGCCCGGTGACGGTGCGCACCATCTGCTTCTCCATACCCAGGGGATAGCGGGTCTCGATGGTGACGATCTCCACCGACCGGCGCTTCCGGCGCAGGCGGCGCTCCAGGAACTCCACCGCGTTGAGCTTGTCCCCGGCCACCACCAGCACCGCCCGGTCCGCCCGAAGGAGCTGGGCGAGCATCTGCACCGCCTGGAGCACCTGGTCGCCCTTCTCCAGCAGCAGGCGGTGGTCCGCCGTCAGATAGGGCTCGCACTCGGCGGCGCTGACGATCAGAGTGTCCACCCGGCCCACCGACTGGGCCAGGCGCAGGTGGGTGGGGCTGGCCCCGCCCCCCATGCTGGTGATCCCCGCCTGACGGATGCGCTCCAGCACCTCTTTCCGGTCCATCCGGGACCAGTCCATGGGCTCTGGCAGATCGGGACACGGGGTGTCCTGGCCGTCGTTGTCGATGACGATGGCGTCCCACTTGCCGCCCCAGGGGTGGGGACGAGGCTCGATGGCCCGCACCCGGCCGGAGACGCTGGCGTGGACATAGACCCCCACCTGGGTGGGTTTGGCGATCACCTGGCCCACCGTCACCTTTTCCCCCGGCTTCACCACCGGCGCCGCGCCGCCCATGGAGCACATGGTCAGCGGGATGGCCACCTGCTTGGGCGGCACCTCCAGGGGGACGATCGGCTTGCGCCGGGTGCTCTCTTTATAGGAAGCGGGATGGATCCCGCCCAGAAATCTTCGCCGCATGGCAAACCTCCTCGGGCCCGGGGAACACAGCGCCCCGCCGGCCCGCATGATGTCGCTTTTTGGTATCATTCCTATGATACTCACCGGAGGGGGTTCTGTCCAGTGCGGCAAAAGAAAATTTACATTTTCGGTATAAAATCGGGGAATTGTCGGGGGAATTTGGGCGGTTTTCTCTTTCCCTGCATGGGGCGGTTTTTTACGGCGGCGGGAGAGTTTCGCCTTGCGGGGCGGGTGACGTTTGGACGGCCAAAAGGCGCCAAAAGCCGCCAGGGGTCCGCTCCTGCGCCTGAGCTTTCCGAGCAATCGCTTCCGGTGCGGAACCGGCCGGTTTGCCCACTGCCCGCACCACGGCCTTAATTTCCAGAAAATGTACGAAAACGTCCCACAAAGGGGCGAATTCCTCCCTATTTGAACGGACCAAAGCCTTCCCCCCACAGGGGGGAAGGTGGCTGGCCGTAGGCCAGACGGATGAGGGGGGCTTGAGAGAGCTCAACACCTCTCTAGTCACCCTCATCAGTCACCCTGACGGGTGACAGCTTCCCCCTTCTAGGGTGAAGCCTGGTCCCAACTCAAATAAGGAGGAATTTTTTATGGCGAGCAATTATACGGAACATTACGACCTGTGCCAGTGGGAGGCAACGGACCAGGTACAGCGGACGGAATTCAATGCGGACAATGCCAAGATCGACGCGGCGCTGGACGGATTAGAACACGGAAAAGCGGCGCAGGATGAGGTCGACGTGCTCACTGATACTGTGGCCGCTTTGACGGAAACAGTTACTGCTCTGTCAGGCAATATGGGAAACTGTACGATTTATAGGACCAGTTATGTGGGGACCGGGACGTACGGAACTGAAAGTCCAAATTCCATTTCCTTTCCCAAACAGCCGCTGGTGGTACTGATTGGTGACTGCGGCACAGACGGCCGGTTCTTTTATGCGATCTACGGCATGACCAAAACCTTTGCCCAGGCCACTGGTTATTCCGTCAACAATCTGGGTTGGAGCGGAAATACCCTTACATGGAACCACCATATGGGACCGGGCGGTCAGTTGAATAGTGCCGGGGTCACTTAT
>CASEKM010000088.1 GCA_949288405.1 uncultured bacterium
GGCCACCTGCACCGCGTCGGCCAGGGCCTGGGTGTCGTGGATGGTGGAGGCGGCGTCGTTGGCGTGGCAGGCCCAGTCGATCTTGCCGCCCTCGCACATCATGAAGAAGCCGGTGTCGTTGTCCAGCACCTCAATGCCCTTCTCCACATAGTCGGCCAGGGACCACATGTCCTCGGTGCGGTCGATCTCATAGGCCATAGCGTCGGAGTCGGCCAGGTCCTCGTCGATCAGGATGGCCTTCTCGGTGCCGGCGGTGACCGCCTCGGCCTCGGCATGGGTCTTGGCCACAGTGTAGCCGGCCTCCTTGGCCATCTCATACAGGTCGGCCTGGTCGCCGTTCTCGCCGGTGGGCTCCAGCAGGCCGCCGCCGGCGAAGTAGTCGAAGCCGGACTCCACCAGCTCCACGCCGATGTCGTAGTAGTCGTTGCGGCTGGCCTGGTGGGCGTAGAAGGCGGCGGGGGTGGCGTGGTTCAGGTTGACCGAGGTGATGACGCCGATCTCATAGCCCTTCTGGGCCTTCAGCTGCTCGGCGATGGTCTCATACTCCTTAGTGCCCGTCTCGTCCACATTGATGGAGCCGGAGTAGGTCTTGTACCCGGTGGCGAGGGAGGTGGCGGTGGAGGCGGAGTCGGGGGCGAAGGAGTTGGAGTCGTAGGTGACGGCGGAGCCGGCGGCCTCAAAGTTCATAAAGTTCAGGTACTCGGGGCCGTCCAGGATGGCGCCCTGGTTGTCGTCCAGGCTGGGGGCGGCCTGCCAGTAGTCCTCGTCGTTGAGAGCGCCCAGGAAGTCGGAAGTGGACTGGATCTGGGGATAGCTCATGCCGTCTCCGATGAACAGGAAGACATACTTGGGGGCCTTGACGGCCTGGTTGGATACGGTGGCGGCGGCCACAGCGCCCTGGTCGTCAGTGGGGGCGGCGGCGTTGGCGGCGCAGCCGGTCAGGGCGGCGGCGGTGAGGGCCAGCGTCAGGGTCGTGGCGATCATTCGTTTCATGCGGTGTTTCCCTCCATAACAATTTCCTTGTCTGTTTCAGACGGCTTTATTTTACGGATGGGATGTAAAACCATCCACCGGCGGGAGGTAAAAACTTGGTAAAACCAAAGCGGGGAATGCAAAACCGGAGGGGACCCCGAAAATAATTTGACAGGGCGGAGGAGGCCTGTTATAATAGGAAAAAATATTGCTGATCCTCTATCACCGGATAGAGACGATCGTGAGGGCATTCAGAAATTGGCCGTAGGTACGGCGCGGATCTCCGCGCTATAAGGTCAATTTTTGGAATGCCTTTTGTTTTTATCCGGAGGATTCAGCGGAGTTTCCAGACATATCAGATTTTTAAGGAGGCGCATCCCATGCCCCAGCTCAGTCATCGGGTGGAACTGTTCACCGACTCCGTCATCCGGCGCATGACCCGGATCAGCGACCAGTACGGAGCCATCAACCTGTCCCAGGGATTTCCCGACTTCGATCCCCCCAAGCCCATGCTGGACCGCCTGGCCCAGGTGGCCTATGAGGGCCCCCACCAGTACTCCGTCACCTACGGGGCCCAAAACCTGCGGGAGGCCCTGGCGGACAAGCACGGGGCGGCCATCGGCCGCAGGGTGGACCCGGACGCTGAGGTGCTGGTCACCTGCGGCGGCACCGAGGCCATGATGTCCGCCATGATGACGGTGTGCAACCCGGGGGACAAGGTCATCGTCTTCAGCCCCTTCTATGAGAACTACGGGGCGGACGCCATCCTCTCCGGAGCGGAGCCCATCTACGTCCCCCTGGTGCCGCCGGAGTTTCACTTCGACTGCTCCGCCCTGGAGGACGCCTTCCGCCAGGGGGTGAAGGCCATCATCGTCTGCAACCCCTCCAACCCCACGGGGAAGGTGTTCACCCGGGAGGAGCTGGAGTACATCGGCTCCCTGGCCCAGCGGTACGACGCCTATGTGATCACCGACGAGGTGTACGAGCACATCGTCTTTGCCCCCTATGAGCATGTCCGCATGGCCTCCCTGCCCGGGATGTATGAGCGGACCATCACCTGCAACTCCCTGTCCAAGACCTACTCCATCACCGGCTGGCGGCTGGGCTGGCTCATCGGCCCGGCGGAGGTGGTGGAGAACGCTAAAAAGGTCCACGACTTCCTCACCGTGGGGGCCCCCGCCCCCCTCCAGGAGGCCGCCTGCGTGGGGGTGCGTTTCCCGGAGTCCTACTACCGGGAGCTGGGGGCCCTGTACACGGAGAAGCGGGACTTCTTCTGCGGCGGGCTGGAGCGGCTGGGCCTGAAGCACAACACCCCCCAGGGGACCTACTTCGTGCTGCTGGACATCTCCGACTTCCTGGCTCTGGAGCAGTTCCGGGGCTGGAGCGACCTGGAGTTCTGCGAGTGGATGATCCGGGAGATCGGGGTGGCGGCGGTGCCCGGCTCCAGCTTCTTCCGGGAGCCGGTGAACCACCTGATCCGCCTCCACTTCGCCCGCAGTCGGGAGACCCTGCAGGAGGCCCTGGACCGGCTGGCCAAGCTGGCGGAGCTGCTTGTGTGACCGTTCGGCGCGGTGAACCCCAGGCGGCGGGGGCAAGCCCCCGCCCTACCCGGAGCGTATCAGCCAAAGAAGCAGACGACATCCAGGTACCGATCAATAGAGAAGGAGATTTTTATGAACATCAAACCGTTTTTGGTGGAAGAGTGGATGAACGAGTACGAGGTGGGCGCCAAGTACAACATCGCCGAGACCTGTGTGGACTCGGTGTCCCTGGACCAGCTGTTCGCCCTCACCGGGGAGGACAAGGAGGCCTTTCTCGACGAGCTGTGCGCCCGGCGGCTCACCTACGGGGACATCTTTGGCCGGCCGGACTTTAAGGCGGGCATCTGCAAGCTGTACCGGGATGTAACGCCGGAGCAGGTGGTGCCCACCCACGGGGCGGCGGGGGCCAACCACCACCTGTTCTACTCCCTGGTGGAGCCGGGGGACAGGGTGATCTCCGTCCTGCCCACCTACCAGCAGCTCTACTCCATCCCCGCCTCCCTGGGGGCGGAGGTGAAGCTCCTGCCCTTAAAGCAGGAAAACGGCTGGCTCCCCGACCTGGAGGAGCTCTCCCGGCTGGCGGAGGGGGGCGTAAAGCTCATCTGCCTCAATAACCCCAACAACCCCACCGGGGCCCTCATGCCGGAGGAGCTGCTGCGGGGGATCGTGGACATCGCCCGCAGATATGACGCCTACATTTTGTGCGACGAGGTGTACCGCCACCTGACCCAGGAGGAGGGCTACTGCCCCTCCATTGTGGATCTGTATGAGAAGGGCGTCAGCGTCAGCAGCATGTCCAAGGTATTCTCCCTGGCGGGGGTGCGCCTGGGGTGGATCACCTCCAAGGACCCCAAGGTGCTGGAGGAGTGCCTGATCCACCGGGACTACGACCTGATTAGCTGCGGCATGCTGGACGAGGCGGTGGCCGCCCTGGCCCTGAAGCACGCCGGCAAGCTGCTGGAGCGCAACCGGGGCATCGTTCGGGAGAACCTGGCCATCCTGGACGCCTGGGTGCAGGGGGAGCCCCGGGTGTCCTATGCAAAGCCCCAGGCGGGGACCACCGCCCTGGTGTCCTACGACCTGGACATCCCCTCCTATGATTTCTGCAAGGGGATGTACCGCGCCACCGGGGCCTTTGTTACCCCCGGCGACTGCTTTGAGCAGCCCCGCGCCATGCGCATCGGCTACGCCTGCGATCAGGAGACATTGCGGAAGGGGTTGGAGGCCGTCAGCGCCTATCTGCGCAGTTTGGAGGAGAAGTAGGCGGCAGCCGCAGGGGAGCGCGCTCTTCCGCCCGGGCCGTGTTTCACAAAAGAACAGCGGGCAGCGCCGCCACCGGCGGCGCTGCCCGCGCGCTGTGTCCGAAGGCCGGTCCCTCACGGCCCCTTTGCGAGAAGTGCGTACAGCATCTGCACCGTCTCCTCCCGGGTGGCAAAAGACCGGTACCGCCGGGCTTCGTCGGAATCTCCGGTGACGGCGCCCTGCTGCTCCGCCCAGGACCGGGCGGCCTGGGACCAGGGGGAGGGGGGCTCCTGCCCCCGCTGCTCCAGGGCCCGCTCCAGCATGGCGTTGAACTGTTCCTGTGTCATGGTCTCCTCCTCTCCCCGCAGCTTTTGCGCCACATCCCGCCGGAAATCGTCCATGGTGACCCCGTGCCTGGGCCACCAGTGGAGCACGTCGGCGTGGTTGCTGGCGATCCCCAGCCGGTGCCCCTCCGCGTGGCAGAGCACCACCCCGGGCACCAGAGGGTCCAGGGCGTAGGTCCGGCACAGGGCGGCGCACAGGTCCACGGCGTTGTGATAGACGCGCTGAAAATAGCCCCGGTTCTGTTCCGCGTCATAGCCCACCATGGTTCCGCCCTGATAGGTGTGGCCCGCCGGCTCGCAGCACTCCATGGAGATGTGGGTGTCGTTGGCGCTCCCCCGCTCTCCGCGTCCCGCGTGCCAGCCCCGGAAGTTCCAGGGCAGGGTCTGGACGATCCGGTCCTCCGCCACGAAGGCGTGGACGCAGGCCTCTGCGCCGGGGCGGTCCCACTGGCGGCAGAACACCTCCGGGTCGGGCTGGGCCACCCCGGTGGAGTGGACCATGATCCCTTTGGGGACGATGGTCCGCCCCGCCCGGTAACAGCCGCTTTCCGTCAGAAAGCGGCGCTGGATCTCCGGCATCTCCGGCATCCCTCCCTTCTCCCTCTATGCTATGCGCCGGCGCCGGCGGCGGTGACGCCTGGAAAAATGGGGGACGGCCCGCCCCCGGCATTGACACCGGGCCCATTTTTTCGTATCATAAAAGGAACGGTTCCGCCTGTGACGCGGAAATAGGAGAGAGGATGAGTTTGGGAATGGAAAACAATGCGCGCTCGGTGAAGAGCAATCCCGCCGCCCTGCTGCCCATCGGGATCTTCCTGGTGCTGTACCTGGGCTGCGGACTGATTTTTGAATACGGCCTGGGGATCGAGCAGGGGTTCTATCAGGTGAAGGCCATCGTGGTCTTTTTGATCGCCCTGGCGGTGGCCTGCTTCCAAAACCGGAAGCTGGACTTCAACGCCAAGCTGAAGGTGATGGCCAACGGGGTGGCCGATGAGAATATCTTGACCATGTGTCTGGTGTTCCTGGCCGCCGGGGCCTTCTCCGGGGCCATCTCCGCCGCCGGGGGCGCGGACAGCACCGTGTTCCTGTTTCTGGACGTCCTGCCCAGCCAGTTTGCGGTGGGCGGCCTGTTCCTGATCTCCTGCTTCGTGTCCATCTCCATGGGTACCTCGGTGGGCACCGTGTCCGCCCTGGCCCCCTTCGCCGTGTCCATGAGCCAGGCCACCGGCTATGAGATGGTGCTGTGCATCGCCGCCGTGGTGTGCGGCGCCATGTTCGGGGACAACCTGTCCATGATCTCCGACACCACCATCGCCGCCGTGCGCACCCAGGGGTGCGAGATGAAGGACAAGTTCCGCATGAACTTCCTCATCGTCCTGCCCGCCGCCGTCCTGACGCTGGTGATCTTCCTGGCCCTTACCTGGGGCGGAAGCGGCCAGGTGGAGGTGGGGGAGTACAGCTTCTGGAAGGTGCTGCCCTACCTGGTGGTGCTGGTGGGGGCCGTCATCGGGGTGAACGTGTTCGTCATCCTGATGCTGGGCACCGCCCTGAGCCTGGCCGTGGGGGTGGCCTCCGGGGCCTTCCTGTGGACCGACCTCTTTACCGTCACCTTCGGCGGCATCGAGGCCATGTACGACATCACCGTCATCTCCATCGTGGTGGCCTGCATCGGGGCCCTGGTGAAGGAGTACGGGGGCATCCAGTGGATCATCGAGTTCATCCACCGCCGGGTGAAGTCCAAGAAGGGGGCCCAGCTGGGCATTGCCGGCCTGGTGGCGGCGGTGGATGTGGCCACCGCCAACAACACCGTGGCCATCGTCATGTCCGGCTCCATCGCCAAGGAGGTCAGCGCCGAGTACGGCATTGATCCCCGCCGCTCCGCCTCCCTGCTGGACATCTTCGCCTCGGTGATGCAGGGCATCCTCCCCTACGGGGCCCAGCTGCTGTACGCCTCCGCCGGCACCGGGGTGGCGGCCCCGGCCATCGTGCCCTATATGTTCTACTGCTATCTCATGGCCGTGTGCTCCGTGGTGTTCATCCTGTTCTTCTCCGGGAAGGAGAAGGGGGCCAAATAGACGCTCCATTCAGATGGGGGCGGGAAAAACTGACAACTCAAAAAGCTGCTGAGCGCCCTCTCAACCAAGGGCCTCAGCAGCTTTTTCTTTGCGTCTCGACTTTTCATGGGACAGGCGCTTTTCAGCGCAGGATAATCCCCGCCTTCTGTGGAAACTGCGGGTCCGACTGCGTCAAGGCCAAGAGACGGCAGGCCGCGCCCTCCGGGCGATTTCTGCCCGCCTCCCACGCCTCCACAGTCTTGACGCTGACGCCCATATACTGGGCAAAAACCACCTGCGTCAGCCCCGTACTTCTCCGAATCGACTTGATCTCCTCCGCGTTGTACCGCGTGACAGGCGCAACCGACAGTTTTGTGACCTTTCCGCCG
>CASEKM010000089.1 GCA_949288405.1 uncultured bacterium
TCGTTCACAGCACGCCCTCCTTCTTAAGACCGGTAGTCGCCGTTGATCTTCACATAGTCATAGGTCAGGTCGCAGCCGAAGGCGGTGGCCTGTCCGTCGCCGCTGTGGAAGTTCACGATGACGGTGACGTCGTGCTCGGTGAGCACCTTCTTGGCCAGCTCCTCGCTGAAGTCGGTGCCGAAGCCGTTCTCCATGACCACCACCTCGCCGGCGGCGCTCTTCAGGATGCAGTCGGCCTTGGTGGGGTCCACGTCGGCGCCGGAGTAGCCGGCGGCGGCCATGATACGGCCCCAGTTGGCGTCCTTGCCGAACAGGGCGGCCTTGAACAGGGTGGAGCCGGCGATGGAGCGGGCCACCAGCTTGGCGTCCTTCTCGGTGGGCAGGCCGTAGGCCTCCACGATCATCAGATGGGTGGCGCCCTCGCCGTCAGAGGCGATGCGGCGGGCCATATCCATGCAGATCACGTCCAGGATCTCGCCGAAAGCCTTCTTGTCCTCCTCGGTCTCCACGGCCACGCCGGAGGCGCCGTTGGCCAGCAGGAACAGGGAGTCGTTGGTGCTGGTGTCGCCGTCCACGGTCATCATGTTGAAGCTCTTGTCGGTGCTGGCCTTCAGCATGGGCTGCACCACGGCGGCGTCCACCTTGGCGTCGGTGGTGATATAGGCCAGCATGGTGGCCATATTGGGATGGATCATGCCGGAGCCCTTGGCGCAGGCGCCGATGCGGATGGTGCCGCCGGACAGCTCCATCTCATAGGCGACCTCTTTCTTCACCAGGTCGGTGGTCATAATGGCCCAGGCGGCGTCGGTGCCCTTCTCCGCGCTCATGTCGGGGACAATGCGGCGCACGCCCTCCAGCACCTTCTCCACGGGGAGCTTCTGACCGATAACGCCGGTGGAGCACACGAACACCTCGTCCTCCCCCAGGCCCAGCAGCTTCTCGGCCTCGGTCTCCACGGTCTTGGCGTCCTTGATGCCCTGCTCGCCGGTGGCGGCGTTGGCGTTGCCGCTGTTGATGACCACGGCGCGGGCCTTGCCCTTCTTCAAAATCTCACGATCCAGGATGACCGGAGCGGCGCAGAATTTATTGGTGGTGAACATGGCCGCGCAGGAGGCGGGCTGTTCGGAGTAGATGATGGCCACATCGGGCTTGTTGCTCTTGCGGCTCTTCACGCCCACATAGCAGGCGCCCGCCAGGAAGCCCTTGGGAGTGGTCACGCCGCCGCCCTCGATCAGTTTATATGCCATAAGTCATTCTTCCTTTCCTCCGGTCTGACCGGTTTCTTCGCGCGATGACGACTGAAAATCAGGGATACATGGGGGCGATCTTCAGGCCGGTGGTCTCATCCAGGCCGAAGATGATGTTCATGTTCTGCATGGCCTGACCGGCGGCGCCCTTGCCGATGTTGTCGATGACGGAGCTCACCAGCAGGCGCTTGGTGCGGGCGTCATAGGTGGGGGTGATGCAGCACAGGTTGGTGCCGGCAGTCCACTTGGTCTGGACGGGCTTGCTGGCGGGATACACATGGACAAAGTACTCGTCCTTGTAGTACTTCTGATACAGCTCGTACAGCTCGTCGTTGCTGATGTCCTTGTTCAGGGTGGCGTAGATGGTGACCTCGATGCCGCGGATCTGGGGAGTCAGGTGGGGCTGGAAGTTGATGAACTGCCAGGTCTCGGGCTTCATCAGGTCCTTGCCGGTGATGTAGGCGATGTTCTGCTCGATCTCGGGGGTGTGGCGATGGGTGCCGCCCAGGGCATAGGCGCAGAAGCTGTTGCTGGCCTCGGCCAGGAGCTTGTTGGGAGCGGGACGGCGGCCGGCGCCGGTGTAGCCGCTCTTGGCGTCCACGATGATGGTATTCTCCACCACCATGCCCTCCTTCAGAACGGGATACAGGCCCAGGGTGGTGGCGGTGGGATAGCAGCCGGGGTTGGAGATCAGGCTCTTGCCCTTGGCCAGATCCCGCTGGATCTCGGGGATGCAGTAGACGGCCTCCTTGGTCATCTCATAGTTGGGGTGATCCAGGTGGTACCACTTCTCCCAAACCTTCGCGTCACGGAACCGGATGTCGGCGCCGAAGTCGATGAACTTCTTGCCGCCCGCCAGCACCTTCTCGGCAATGCCGCACACGGTGCCCGCGTCCACTGCGGTAAACACGACGTCGCTGTCCTTGACGATCATATCCACGGTCTCGTCGTTCAGGGGCAGAATCTCCTGGTCATAGAAACCAGCCAGAGCGGGGTGCTCGTCCTGGATCTTGCGGCCGGCGGCGAAGCTATCGGCCAGGTGGGCCACCTGAGTTTCAGGGTGGTTCACCATAAGGCGGAGCAGCTCCCCACAGGCGTAACTGGCGGCACCACAGATGGAAAAACGGATCATGACACGATTCCTCCTTTTAATTTTTCGGCCTCAGCCGTTCTTTCAGGATTCCATTTCAGCAGTCTTCTCCAGGTATTCAAAACTTTTCTGAATATCAGGTATAGATTCTGTTGAATTTCCTTGTCCCCTATTATATAATTACTAGGCAGTATACACAAGAAATTCTTTTTTCTGCTGTGCATTCCAAAGAGGAATCTTTTTGGGAACCCTATCCATACCGCTAAGGAGTACGTTTGTCTATGAGTATTCGCAAATATATCGCCTATTTAAAGACCATTGAGACGGGAAGCATCACCCACGCCGCCGCCCAGCTGGGCTATACCCAGTCGGCCATCAGCCGGATGATCGCCGACCTGGAGGACTCCTGGGGGGTTAAGCTGCTCACCCGGAACCGCTCCGGCATTGAGATCAGCTCCGAGGGGCTCACCCTCCTGCCCAAGCTCCAGGCCATCTGCAAGGACTACGAGGACCTGAACTACGCCATCTCCGAGCTCCACGGCCTCAGCTCCGGGTCCATCCGCCTGGGGGCCTTCTCCAGCATCTCCAGCGGCCGGCTGCCCCAGATCATCAAATCCTTCCACGAGCTCTATCCCCACATCGACTTTCAGCTGGTCAATGGGGAATATAACCAAATCGCCACCTGGCTGCGAAAGGGACTGGTGGACTGCGGCTTCGTCAGCCTGCCCGCCCCCAACGACCTGGACGCCTCCTTCCTGCTCCAGGACAACCTGGTGGTCATTCTGCCGGAAAACCATCCCCTGGCCGACGCCCCGGTGTACCCGGTGGACCGCCTGTCCAGCGAGGATTTCATCAATCTGAAGGAGGAGCAGGACTATGAGATCATCAAGTTCCTGGACCACCTGCAGCAAAAGCCCAACATCCGCTATGAGGTGAGCGACGACTATGCCATCCTCTCCATGGTGGAGTGCGGCCTGGGCATCAGCGTGGTCCATGAGCTCATGCTCCACCCCAACCGCTACCGGGTCCGCCCCAAGCGCTTCGACATCCCCCAGGTGCGGGACATCGGCATCGCAGTGAAGAAGGACGTCCCCCCCTCCACCATCACCAAGCTGTTTGTCTCCCACGCCAAGCAGTGGGCCCAGGAGCACTGCTCTCCTGAGGGCATATAAAAACTTCCTGTGTAAATCGCACAGAAATTTCTTTATTCTTTCTTAACCTTTGTTCAATCATACCACAGTTGTGCAAAAAAAGAAAGAGTAAAATTCGAAAATTTTTCCTGAATGTATACTACTCTTTTTTGTATCATTATTCAATTTTTTCATCTCATCTCTTCTGAAAATTCAAGTAGATTTTCCAGTTCTCTTTTTCGTTCTTCTAATATTTTATCTGAAATTCACCTGCTTTTCCCCGTTTTATCTCTGCTATTTGCATATTTTCCTGCTGTTGAAGTGGTATTTTCCCTTCCGTCCTCAAACTGTCCAAAAAATAAAAAGCGGTGCGGACCCAACATTTTTCCAGGTCCGCACCGCTTTTGTGCATAAGGTTCCATGTCAAAGGCGCTCCGCCCACTCCCGCTCCCGGAAGCCTACCCGCACGAAGCCCTCTCCCACCAGGATGGGGCGCTTCACCAGCATCCCGTCGGTGGCCAGCAGGGAGAGCTGCTCCTCCTCACTCATGGCGGGCAGCTTGTTTTTCAGGTCCATGGCCTTGTAGAGCTGGCCGGAGGTGTTGAAGAACCGCTTCAGAGGCAGTCCGCTCTCCTTCCACCAGGCCTCCAGCTCCTCCCGGGTGGGATTTTCCAGCTTGATGTCCCGCAGGTCGTAGGCGATCCCCCGTTCGTCCAGCCACTTTTTGGCCTTCTGGCAGGTGGTGCACTTGGGATAACAGACAAACAGCATATAAAGCTCCTCCTTCTCTTGTCCGGGGCGGCTACCGCCCCTGTAAAAACAGCCCCGGCGGAGCCGGGGCTGTTGTAAGATTTAATAATTCATCTGCTTGCGGCGGGACAGGTTCATGGTGCCGTCCTGCATCTGATCCAGGCTGTCCAGGCTCTTGCCGGTGCCCTCGGCCACGCAGGAGATGGCGTCCTCCGCCACGTGGGTCTCGATGCCGGTGTGGGCCTCGATGAGCTTGTCAAAGCCCCACAGCAGGGAGCCGCCGCCGGTCATGACAATGCCGTTGGTGGAGATGTCGGCCACCAGCTCGGGGGGCGTGCGCTCCAGCACGCCGTGGATGGCCTCCAGGATGCGGCTGGACACCTCCTCGAAGGCCTCGATCATCTCGCTGGAGGAGACGGAGAACACCCGGGGCAGGCCGGTCATCAGGCAGCGGCCCTTGATCTCCATGGTGACCTCCTCGGGCCGGGGGAAGACGCAGCCGATGGACATTTTCAGCTCCTCGGCGGTGCGGTCGCCGATGAGCACGTTGTGCTTCTTGCGGATATACTTGACCACCGCCTCGTCGAACTTGTCGCCGGCGATCTTGATGGAGGCGGACTCCACCACGCCGCCCAGGGAGATGACGGCGATGTCGGCGGTGCCGCCGCCGATGTCCACCACCATGTGGCCGTCAGGCTTGGTGATGTCGATGCCCGCACCGATGGCGGCGGCCACCGGCTCCTCGATCAGGTAGGCCCGGCGGGCGCCCGCCTGGATGCCGGCGTCCACCACGGCGCGCTCCTCTACCTCGGTGATGCCGGAGGGCACGCAGATGAGCAGACGGGGCTTGAAGAGGGAGAAGGTGGTCACCTTCTTGATGAACTCCTTGAGCATCCGCTCGGTCATGTCGTAGTCGGAGATGACGCCCTCCCGCAGGGGACGCATGGCCACGATATTGCCGGGGGTGCGGCCCAGCATGGCCTGGGCGTCGGTGCCCACCTTCAGCAGCTTGCCGGTGTTCTTGTCCATAGCCACCACAGAGGGCTCCCGCAGAACGACGCCCTTCCCCTTGATGTATACCAGAACGGAGGCAGTCCCCAGGTCGATGCCGATATCCTTACTGAACAAATTAAACATAGCGCTCCACCTTATTATTTTTGATATCATATTGGTTTCCGGCGTCCAAGCGCATGGCAGATCCCGTCAGGACCTAGTATGCCCCCGCCGGTTTGAGGTTATATCCAGAATCAAATTTCATTATAGCGGGTCCGCCTGCGCTTTTCAACCATTATTTCGCCGTATTTCCTCTGTTTTGCCAGGCCGCAGTCATTTATTTCTTCCTGGCCTGGGCCAAGGTGAGGCCCCATACCTCCCCCGCGCCGCCGGCGCGCAGGGTACGTGCACACTCCCCCAGAGTGGAGCCGGTGGTGACCACGTCGTCCACCAGCAGAATCCGCAGGCCGGACAGGTCCTCCCCCGGCCGCAGTCGGTACACGTCCTTCACGTTGGCCCGCCGGTCCGCCTCATCCTCCAGGTGGGACTGGGGCCCGTTGTCCCGGACTTTCTCCAGCAGCGGCCGGGCGGGCAGTCCCAGCTCCCTGGCCGCCGTCCGGGCCAGCAGCTCCGCCTGGTCAAAGCCCCGCTTCTTTTTCCGCTTCCGGCTCAGGGGCACCCAGGTCACCAGATCCGCCGCCCCTCCCAGGGCGTCCTGGGCGCACTGAGCCATGAGAAGCCCAAAGGGCTTCCCACAGCTGGGATCTCCCGGAAATTTGTACCGGCGCACCGCCTCCGGCACCCCGTCCCGGTAGGCCAGGGGCGACAGGCAGCCCGCCGTCCCCTCCACCGCCCGCAGGGCCTCCGCCCCGCTGAGCCAGGGCAGCTTCTTCTGGCAGTCCGGGCACAGGGGCGCCCGGGGGTCGTCCAGGAGCTTTTGGCAGAAGGGGCACTTGGGCGGGAACAGCAGGTCCAGGAAGGCTTCCCACAGATTCATTGGGAGGAGTCCTCCGGCAAAATAATGGGTCCATTCTCTTTTTCAAAATCGCTGACACAGTTCCGAATCAAATATAAAATCTGCCGGCTCATGGAACGGCCCTCAAATTCTGAAACAGATTTGAATTTATCGTGCAGTTCCGGGTCCATCCGTATGCTGAGATGGGTACGTTTCTTCATCACAAACCACCCTTTTTTCGGAATATTCTCAGCATACACAGAGCCGTTATTTTTATTTAAGAGTTAGTGCATATTTACGGCTTAAAATTTTTCATTTCAGCCTGCCTCTTCTTCTGCCGCTGTAGGGCGGGGGCTTGCCCCCGCCGCCCCGC
>CASEKM010000090.1 GCA_949288405.1 uncultured bacterium
CCGCAGAACACCAGCATGGGGTCGGAGAAGTCCTCCTCCACCCCGCGCTTCTCCCCGCTGCGGGACAGCAGCTCCGCCAGGGTCAGGCCGTACTGGTCCGCCTCCACCGGGCGGATACGCACCCGGAGCATGAGGAAGATCTGACGCAGCTTGGTCCACTGCTCGCCGCTGCAGTTGTACATCAGGACGGTTTCGGTTGCCATAATGGATCTTCTCCTTTTGAGATGGGCTCGGGGGTATTTCGCCGCCTGCGGGCGGCGAGTGACTTTCTGGCCGGCCAGAAAGTCACCAAAGAGCCGCCAGGGGGATGGCTCAGGATGAGCGCTCCGCGCTCATATTCGCGTTCCCTACCCTCTCTGTCGCTGCGCGACATCTCCCTACCCTCTTTGGCCTTCAGCCATTTCCCCCTGATAGGGGGAATCGGCCCCCTGACAGGGGGAGTCGGCCCCTGGACCCCCATTACGGGGGACACATGCCTGTGAGATGGTGCAGAACTTCCGGCGCGCAAAATTTGAGTGGTTGGTCTGAATTCCTGCCGGGCCACTGGGCCCTGAGTTTGCAAAAATGGCAGCTGGTGCGGTTCCGGTCCTGCGCCTGGCTTTGCCGAGCCATCGCTCACCGTGCGGATATTTTGCAGGGGCGGCCCTAGCAGTCGCCCGCAAAGGCCGCCTCTCCACTCTACACTCTCAACTCTCCACTCTAAAACTTAGACGTTGGCCAGTGCCTGCTCCAAATCAGCGATGATATCCTTGGCGTCCTCGATGCCCACGGAGAAGCGCACCAGGTCGGGGGAGACCCCGGCGGCGGAGAGCTCCGCGTCGTTCATCTGCCGGTGGGTGGAGGAGGCGGGGTGGAGGACGCAGGTCTTGGCGTCGGCCACATGGGTGGCGATGGAGGCCAGCTTCAGCCCGGCCATGAACTTCTCCGCCGCGGCCCGGCCCCCCTTCACGCCGAACACCACCACGCCGCAGGTGCCGTTGGGCATGTACTTCTTGGCCCGCTCATAGTACTTGTCCCCGGGCAGGCCGGCGTACTCCACCCAGGCGATCTTGTCGTGACTCTGGAGGTACTCGGCCACCGCCTGGGCGTTCTCGCAGTGCTTCTTCATCCGCAGGGGCAGGGTCTCCAGGCCGATGTTCAGCAGGAAGCAGTTGTTGGGGGAGGGGATGGAGCCCAGATCCCGCATGAGCTGGACGGTGGCCTTGGTGATATAGGCCCCCTCCAGGCCGAAGCGCTGGGTGTAGGTCACCCCGTGGTAGCTCTCGTCGGGGGTGGTGAGGCCGGGGAACTTGTCGGCGTGGGCGTTCCAGTCGAACTTGCCGCTGTCCACAATGGCGCCCCCCACGGTGAGGGCGTGGCCGTCCATATACTTGGTGGTGGAGTGGGTGACGATGTCGCAGCCCCACTCAAAGGGGCGGCAGTTCACCGGGGTGGCGAAGGTGTTGTCCATGATCAGGGGCACCCCGTGGGCGTGGGCCGCTTTGGCGAACTTCTCAATGTCCAGCACGGTGAGGGCGGGGTTGGCGATGGTCTCCCCGAAGACCGCCTTGGTGTTGGGCCGGAAGGCGGCGTCCAGCTCCTCCGGGGAGCACTCCGGGTCCACAAAGGTGAACTCGATGCCCATGCGCTTCATGGTGACGGCGAACAGGTTGAAGGTGCCGCCGTAGATGGAGGCGGAGGAGATGATGTGGTCCCCGCAGCCGGCGATGTTGAAGATGGCGTAGAAGTTGGCCGCCTGACCGGAGGACAGGAGCATGGCCGCGGTGCCCCCCTCCAGGGCGGCGATCTTGGCGGCCACCATGTCGTTGGTGGGGTTCTGCAGACGGGTATAGAAATAGCCGCTGGCCTCCAGGTCGAACAGCTTGCCCATCTCCTCGCTGGTCTCATAGCGGAAGGTGGTGGACTGGATGATGGGGATGTTCCGGGGCTCCCCGTTGCCGGGGCGGTAGCCGGCGTGGAGGCAGTTGGTGGCGATCTGGTAGTCGGACATGGGGATTCCTTCTTTCTGAATTAGAGTGCGGCGGAGCGCAGAGGCTCCGGTCTGGGTGGAAATTCGGATATGAAAAATGGTACAGGCATTTTCTCCATTTGTCAAGCGCTTCGGTAGGAAATGGGGCGGAAAGCCGGAGCGGGCCCCAGGTCAGACCGGCAGTGCGGAGCTGCCCCTTCGGAAAACATGCGGCGGAGAGACCGGCATGATATATTATAAGGAGATAAAATAGAGGAGCACAGCCGCGTTCCCTGGGAACGTCCGGCTTGTAACCATTTTGATACCGGCCGGCGCGGAGCGCGCTGGTGCGTTCCCCACGGCTGCATTTCGGGGAAATGTTCTAAAATCCCCTCAAATTCCAAAAAACAGGCCTTTATTTCCACTTTCTCTCACAGATGGGGGACAGTTCCCGAAAAATTTCCGAAAAAAACCTGCGGGAAGGGTTTGACATCTGGTTACGAATATGTTACAATTCGGTTACAACATTAAATTCTCTTTAAAACCCCATGGAGGAAACCCAATGGCTTCAGAAAAAATTCCCCTTACCTATAAGGGACATCCCCTGCGCCGGAAAGACAACCTGATTTATTACGGCACCATGGCCGAAAAATACATCATCATGCTCCAGATCCTCTCCACCAAGAATGTGGACGGACTGGAGATGGCGGACAAGGTCAGCGTTCAGCTTCAGCTCACCGACCCGGACCTGAAGAGCCGGGACCGGGTGGTCAAGAAGAGCGAGAAGGACAGCCTGTACGCCGCCATGGATGTGGCCGCCGTGTGGCTGGAGCGGGCCCTGAGCGGAAAGTGACCGCCCTCCCCCAGCCTCTCCCGCCTTTGATCTGATACGAAAGAGAAAATGGAGGAATCCTGTTATGCACCTGTCGAGACAGCTGGCAGCTAAGCTCAGCGCCGCTTTGATGGCAGTCGCCACCGTGATCGTCCCCGCTATGGCCGCCGATGTGGGCACCGTGACCAGCGATACCGGCCTGAACCTGCGGGCGGAGGCCAACACCAACGCCGCCGTTCTGGCCACCGTGGACTATGGGACCCAGGTGGACGTGCTCAGCACCTCTGCCGACGGCACCTGGCACAAGGTTACATACAACGGCATGACCGGCTATATGAGCGGCGACTACCTCCAGGTGACGGAGGAGAAGCTCTACGGCCAGGTGGTGGAGGGCCCCCTGAACATCCGCTCCGGCCCGGGCACCGAGTACGGCACCGTGGGCAGCCTGTCTTCCGGCGTCATCGTGGAGATCCAGGAGATCGTCGGCGGCTACGGCGGCTGGTACAAGATCGACAAGGGCTATGTGAGCAGCGACTATGTGGCTCAGGTGGACGCCTCTGTGGCCGCCTCCTCCGGCAAGGGCAGCCAGATCGCCCAGTACGCCCTGCAGTATGTGGGCTGCCCCTATGTGTACGGCGGCTCCAGCCCCAGCGGCTTTGACTGCTCCGGCTTTACCACCTATGTGCTCAAGCACTTCGGCTACACCGTGGGCCGCACCGCCTCCAGCCAGATGGACTACGGCACCTCCGTGTCCAAGAGCCAGCTGCAGTCCGGCGACCTGGTGTTCTTCAACAGCGGCAACTCCAGCAAGCGCGCCACCCATGTGGGCATCTACACCGGAAACGGCCAGTTTGTCCACGCCTCCACCTCTACCACCGGCGTCATCATCAGCGACATGAACAGCAGCTGGTATGCCAGCACCTTTGTAGGCGCCCGCCGCCTGTGAGAGGCCGGGAGCTCCGAAGATCCTCTTTTATGACAGAAAAAACCGGCTGGACCATCGGTCCAGCCGGTTTCAGTTTGTGGAAAAACCTCTGCTGCGCACGACCCGCCTGTGTCCGGGCGGAGGAGCTCCGGGGCAGCCGCCCGCCCGGAATAAGTTCGGGTCCCCGGGGCCTGGCGGTGCAGGGCTTCCGGCGGGGGCGCAGCAGGATTTTTGCAGGCTTACAGGTTCTCTTTCAGGATGTTCACAAAGACGTCCTTGGGCAGCGCGCCCACCTCCCGGCGGATCTCCTTGCCGTCCTTGAAGAAGATGACGGTGGGAATGCTCATCACGCCGTAGCGCATGGCCAGCTCGCCCTGTTCGTCCACGTCCACCTTGCCCACCACGGCTGTTCCGTCGTACTCCTGGGCCAGCTGCTCGATCACCGGGCCCAGCATGCGGCAGGGCATGCACCAGTTGGCCCAGAAGTCCACCATCATCAGCTTGCCCTCCGCCAGGGCCGCGTCAAAGCTCTTGGTATCAAAATGCTGCAGTGCCATAAAAATCTTCCTTTCTAACCGGCTGTGTTTTGTGTGTTCAGGTCTCGTCCGGGCCGCCGGCTGCGGCCGTCTGTTTGTCCAGGTACTCCGCCGCGGACAGGGCGGCTACCAGGCCCTCGCCCACCGCCTTGGATACCTGGAGAGGCTCTCCGGTGCAGTCCCCGGCGGCGAACACCCCGGGCAGGCTGGTGGCCATGCGGCGGTCCACCTTGATGGTCCCGTTTTCCGTCTCCAGGGCGGGCAGCAGGTCGGTGGGGGCCACCGCCTCCCGGAGGATGAAAACGCCGGAGCAGGGGATGGGGGCCCCATCTGCCTTCAGGGCGGTGACCGTCTGCTCTCCCACCACCTCCAGGCGGTTGGCCTGGACGAAGGGGATGGCGGGGTCCAGCTCCTCCGGCCGCCTGGCGGCCACATAGACCACCTGACAGCCCAGCTCCTTCAGATAGGCGGCCTCCCAGGGGGCCTCCCGGCTGCGGCCCACCACGGCCACCGGGCGGCCCCGGTAGAGCATGCCGTCGCAGGTGGCGCAGTAGCTCACTCCCCGGCCCAGGTACTCCATCTCACCGGGGTACTTGGCCTGGCGCACCACGCCGGGGGCCAGGATCAGGGCGGAGCCCTCATAGAGCGCGCTGCCCACGGTGAGGTGGAAGCCCTCCCAGGCCATCAGGGAGATCACCTTGCCGTTGACCAGGCTGGCTCCCATCTCCTCCGCGTGGCGGGTGAACCGCTCCATCAGCTCCGCCCCGGTGAGGGCGGGCATCCCTAAGTAGTTGTCCACCCGCTCCGCCCGGGCCAGCGGGCTGTCCTGCCAGCGGTTGCCCACCACCAGGACGCTCTTGTTTCTGCCCCGGGCGGCCACTGCGGCGGACAGGCCCGCCGGGCCGCTGCCCAGGACGATGATGTCATAGCGCATGGGATCTCACCTCCTGCCCCGGCGGCTGCGCCGGGGACTTCCTCAGTTCTGACGTTAGTATACCCAGGGAGCGGGGCTTTTTCTGTGACCAAGTCACAGGAGATGAAAAATTTACAGCTCGCCCCCGGAGAGCAGCCGGACCAGCAGGGCCGGGTCAGCGTTGCCGCCGGAGAGGACGAACACCGCCTTGTCCTCCGGCTTCACAGGCAGGGCCCCGGACAGGGCGGCGGCCACCGGCAGGGCGGAGGAGGGCTCGGCGATCACCTTGCCCTTGGTCATCAGCAGGACCATGGCCTTCTCGATCCAGGCGTCGTCCACGGCGTACAGCTCATCCACCCGCTCCTGGATAACGGCGAAATTGTCCGGGTCGGCGTGGTCGGTGCGGGTGCCGTCGGCGATGGTGTCCACCGACTCCAGCTGAAGGGGCTTTCCCGCCGCCCGGCTGCGGGTGTAACGGGGGGCGCCGGAGGGTTCCGCTCCCACGGTGCGCACACAGGGAGCGAGCCCCTTTACCGCCGTGGCGATGCCGGAGATGAGCCCGCCTCCCCCCATGGGGGCGGCCACCAGACTGGCGTCGGGCAGATCCTCCAGCACCTCCAGCGCCAGGGTACCCTGGCCAGCGGCCACATAGGGGTCGGCGTAGGGGTGGACCTCCACCATGCCCTCCTCCGCCACCAGCTGGGCGGCGCGGGCCTCCCGCTGGGAGGCCAGGGTGCCCACCAGCTCCACCTCGCCGCCCCACTTCTTCATTCCGGCCAGCTTCACCGGATTGACGTTGGTGGGGGTCACGATCTTGGCCCGGCAGCTCAGCAGGTGCGCGGCGTAGGCCACCCCCTGGGCGTGGTTGCCCGAGGAGGCGCACACCAGACCATGGGCGCGCTCCTCCTCCGTCAGGGACAGGGCCTTGTTCATGGCGCCCCGGATCTTGAAGGCTCCGATGGTCTGAAAGCCCTCGTGCTTCAAATAGACCTGACAGCCCAGCGCCTCGTCCAGAGCGGGTACCCGCAGCAGGGGGGTGCGGACGATATAGGGGGCGATGCGCGCCCGGGCCTCTTGTACGTCTTGCAGTGTGATCATAGGGGGGAGCTCCTTTCCAATTTCTCTCTATCCCCATTAAAGCACAGCCCGTTGCCCTTGGCAAGGGAAAAGCCGCGGCGGAAGAAAAATCGTTCCAGGCGGTTGACCGGTCCCGGCGGGGGTGTTATGCTGTAAATAGTCTGAAGCCGCCCAGGGGGCGCCGGTGCGCCTGGACGGCGAGAATGTGGACATTGCCGGAGTGATCTGAACCGGCTCAATTTTAAAAGAGGTGTGTAACATG
>CASEKM010000091.1 GCA_949288405.1 uncultured bacterium
AGGCCACATCCTTTCTTGGGTTTGTGTTCTGTTTTGGTGGGTGGTTTTTGGGGGAGGAGTGCTGTGGTTTCGCCGCCTTACGCCCTTTGTGTTCTGACGGGACTGTGTCCCGGGCGGCGAGTTCCTTTGCCCGCGGCGGCAAAGGAACCAAAACGCCGCCGTGGTTCGCTCAGGATGGGAGCTTCGCTCCCATATTCGCTCACCCCGGACCCCATTTACTGGGGTAATCCCTTTGGATTGGCAGAATATTTCCGGCGCGCAAAATCTGAGTGGCTGGTCTGAATTCCCGCCGGGCCACTGGGCCCTGGGTTTGTAAAAATTAGAACTGGTTTGGTTTAAGAACTGCGCCTGCCTCTGCCGAGCCAACGCTGCTGGTATGAATCCTGGCGGGAGGCCCAAGGGCCTCCCCTACCCATGTCTGGAAATCTTTCTTGAATTTCGTAGGGGAGGGGCTTGCCCCTCCCGCCCTCAGAGGTTTCCGTTCCTCAGCGGGCCGGCCAGTGTCCGACCCCTACAAAATGCGGGGATGGTCTCCAAATACACCGTAGGGGCAGCACACTGGGCCGCCCGTTCCGCGGGGACTTCCTCTGTAGGGCGGAGGCTCATCTCTGCTCCCGGTCCAAGCTACTCATACTGCGGCGTTTTCGTATTCGCTTCGGAGCAACGAAACCACAACTTTTTCTGCCCCAGATGAATACGCCGTCTCCAGTACATCCAGGTTTTCAGAAAACTCATTAGAATCTGCATACCAAGAGGCGGCCGTCAAAGCAGTATGTTCACAAAGGATCTTCTGCTCTTCTTCCGGCAGGAGGGACACATAGGTCACCCAAATGCGTGGTGCCTCCACAAAACGGCAGTATAACTGGTCAAAACCGTCCTCAGCGAAAACTCCGTCCGCACCCAGGCAGTACGCCACCAGCTTATCCAAGGGATATTCGCTCAAATCCGCCAAATCATCGTAGGAAATTCCAAAATCCGCCGGATCTGTGCTCACCATGGACCAGGCCGGCGATTCCACCCGCCAGTCCGGTTGCTCCACCTTGGTCAATGGCTCCTCCGTCCCCTGGCATCCGGCCAGCAACAGGACGGCTCCAAGAAGGCATCCAAACCAGTGCCCTTTCCGTCTCATTTCAATACCCCTCCCGTTCCGTCTCTTCCACAATACATTTCAAACTTCCATCGGACAGTCTCAGGGAAAAACGCTCCCCACTCTGAACGCTTCGAACCGAGGAGATCACCCCTCCATCCCCCTTCTGGGCGATGGCGTATCCCCGGCCCAGCACCTTCAGGGGACTCAGGGCGTCCAGGGCGGCGGCCAGGCGGGAAAAGCGCTGGCGCTTTCCGGCCGCACACTTCTCCAGGCCCCGGCGCAGGTCCTTGTCCAGGCCCTCCGCCCGGTTTCTCTGTCTGACCAGGAGCCGCTCCATCCCCCCGCACATCCGGCTGGAGAGAAAGTCCAGCGCGACCCGCCGGTCCTGAAAGTAGGCCTCCGGGCCGGTCATCACCCGGCTCCCGGCCAGGCGCTCCAGCCCCTGGCGCTCCCGCAGGAGCCGCTGGCGGGCCGCCTGCTCCAGCCGCTGTCCCAGCCCCAGCAGAGAGGCGTACACCTCGTTCTGGTCGGGCACCGCCAGCTCGGCGGCGTTGGAGGGGGTGGCCGCCCGCAGGTCGGCGGCGAAGTCGGCGATGGTCACGTCGGGCTCGTGTCCCACGGCGGAGATCACCGGGATCTCCGAGTCGTAGATGGCCCGGGCCACCGCCTCCTCGTTGAAGGCCCACAGGTCCTCCATGGAGCCGCCCCCCCGGCCGGTGATGATCAGGTCGGCCGACCGGTGGAGGTTGGCCCACCGGATGGCGGCGGCGATCTCCTCCGCCGCCCCCTCCCCCTGGACCCGCACCGGCAGGACCTTCACCTGGGCCATGGGCCACCGGGCCCCCAGGATGCGGAGCATGTCCCGCACCGCGGCCCCCGCCGGGGAGGTCACCAGGGCGATGGTCCCCGGCACCCGGGGGATGGGCTTCTTATGCTCCGGCGCAAAGAGCCCCTCCTCCAGCAGGCGGTTTTTCAGCTGTTCAAAGGCCACCGCCAGGTCCCCCGCCCCGTCCGGGGTCATGCGGACACAGTACAGCTGGTACTGCCCATCCCGGGGGAAGACGGTCACCCGCCCGGCGGCGATGACCTGCATCCCGTTCCGGGGCTGAAAGCGCAGGGAGGCCGCGTCGCCCCGGAACATGACGCACCGCAGGGCCCCCTCCCCGTCCTTCAGGGTGAAGTAGTGGTGGCCGGAGGGGTAGCGCTTATAGTTGGACAGCTCCCCCCGCACCAGCAGGCCGGAGAGCAACCGGTCCCGGTCCATCAGGCCTTTGAGGTACTGTCCCACCTGGCTGGGGGTGAGGATATTCCGCTCTCCCGTCAGGCTCACGGCTCCGCCCCCCTCTCCAGGGCCCGCCAGGTGAGGATGGCCGTCCCCATGGCGTTGTCGGTGGAGTACTGAGGCGGGGCAAACAGGGCTCCGCAGCTCTGGTGGAGCAGCTCCCGCAGGCGGCCGTTGGAGGCCACCCCGCCGGAGCACAGCACCGGCAGGCCGGGGAAGCGCTCCATGGCCGCCTGGGTGCAGGCCAGCACCACCCGGCACACGGTCTCCTGGGCAAACCAGGCGGTCTCCGCCGGGTCCGCCCCCCTCTCGGCCATCTGCCGGACCTTGTTCTCCATGCCGGACAGAGAGAAGGTGAGGCCCTGGAGCTTCACCCGGTAGGCCTCCCGCTTCCGGGCCTGCCGGCTGAGCTCCTCCAGCCTCTTCCCCGCCGGGAAGGGCAGGCCCAGCAGGACGCCGGTGCGGTCGATGAGCTGCCCGGCGGAGATGTCGCTGGTGCCCCCCAGGATCTCCGCCCGGACGGCCACGCCGTCCTCCTCCGGCTCCACCCGCAGCAGCTCCGTGGTCCCCCCGGACAGGTGCCAGGCCAGGAAGGGCCGGTCCAGCAGGTCCAGCCGCCCGGCAGACCAGGCCGCCGCCGCCAGATGCCCCTGCTGGTGGGAGAAGGCGTAAAAGGGCACGCCCAGCAGCTGGGAGAGCACCTGTCCCTGGGATGCCCCCGCCAGGAAGCAGGGCATATAGGAGCCCTCCACCGCCCTGGGGCGGGTGCTGGCCCCTACCGCCCGGATGTCCCGGGGGCGCTCCCCCTCCAGCAGGGCGGAGACCACCTGGGGCAGCCGCTTCACATGCTGAAACAGGGCGTCGCTCTGGCGCAGGCCCAGCTCCCCCGGGCGCACCTCCAGCAGGCGGCCGCTGTTGCGGCCCGTCTGCCCGTCAAACCAGGCGGCGGAGGTGGTATAGTTGCTGGTATCCAGCCCCAACACCGCCATGGGTCACTCCTCCCGGACGGGCGCTTCTTCCGCCTGCTCCTCCGACGGCTCCAGCTCGCTCCCCCCCAGCTCGGTGCGCACAAAGGACCCCAGGATCCCGTTGACAAAGGAGGCCACCTCCTGGGGCTCGTACTGCTTGGTCAGCTCCACCGCAGCGTCAATGGCCGCGGCGTTGGGCACGTCGGGCATGTAGAGCACCTCGTACATGGCGGTGCGCAGGACGGCTCGGGCCATGCGGGGGATGCGGGACAGGGCCCAGCCCACCGCATAGCGGCTGATATACCCGTCCAGCTCCTCTCCGTGGGCGTAGACCCCCTCTACCAGAGAGCGGATGTACTCCCGCTGCTTCTCATTGGGGTACTGGGCGTACAGGGGGTTCTCCTCCCCCAGGGCAGCGAAGCGCTCCCGGTTGAGCTCCCCCTCCAGCACCTCCTCCGCGCTGCGGGAGCCGAACCCCAGCGCAAATACCAGATGGACCGCGATCTCGCGGGCGTTGTTTCTTGTCATATTGTCTCCTCCGTGGGACGTGTATTCCACACTTGTCCCGCATATTATACTGCCTGACCGGCAAATCCGCAAGCCCGGCGGCGCGCCCCGCACCGGAGCGTACCCGGCTGGAGCCGCCGTCAGGGGACACAAAACCAGCTTCCATTATATACATGAATATGCAAAAAAGAAACCCCTAAAATCCACAAGCTGTGAATTTCAGGGGTCTGTTTCATCGGATGGGTCCAGCGATCACGCGTAGAAGCGGTGGCCGCCGATGACCGCCACGCAGGTGCGGTTGCGGGAGGCCCAGCTGCTGGCGGCAGAGTCGAAGTACAGGGCGTTCTTGACCTCCTCCACCACGCCGCCGTCCAGGACCAGCTTGGCGGCGATCACACTCTCCGCATTGGGCGTGCTTCCGCCGATGTGGCCGGTCCAATAGGTGGTGAACTGATTCTTCTGGGCCAGCACACCCTCCACCGTGTTGGGGAAGGCGGGGTGCTTCACCCGGTTGAGCACCACGTTGCCCACCGCCATCTTCCCCTCCAGGGGCTGGTTGCCGCTCTCCGTGTAGATGACCCGGGAGAGCCAGAACAGGTCGTTGGCGTTGTAATACTGCTCGCCCCACTGGGCGGCGCCGCTTCCCCGGGTCACGGCAGTCACGCCGGTGGCTCCGTTCCAGGTCAGAGACCCGCCGAAGGCCTTCACCAGCGCGGACAGGGGGACCATCACCTGACCGTTTTCGATCTGGATCCCCTCGGGAACATAGAAATAGCGGTTGTTCACGGTGAGATAGAGTGCCCCGACCTTGGCGTTGAGGACCAGCTTGTCGTTATGCACCGTTGCGGTTCGCGTCCCGGCATCCCACTTGCTGAGGATGGTGGGATCCAGGTACTTGGACATGGGAACCAACGCCACATAAGTCGTATCGCCGCGGTAAGTCTTTGCCACATCCGTGGTGATGGGCTGGCCGTCCACCGTCAGGGTGGGGTCCACATACTCCATCTGAGACACCGCGCTCTCCCCAGCGGCGGCAGCGGCAGGCTCCGCCTGCTCCTCCGTCTCCACCTGGGCAGCCGCTGCCTGAACAGACTCCGCCGCGCTCTCGTCAATCAGAACCGCGGGGTCCTGCTCCACGCCGGCCCCCATTAAAAGGACCACAGCAAAGGAGCCGATCAGCAGCGAAAACAGCTTTCGTGTCATTGTCTTCACTCCTATGGTTACAAAATTATGTCAACAAAAGTGACAGCAAAAGCAACTCTTTGTTACTTTTGTTACCACATTGTAACTAATTCCTCCGCGCAATACAAGGGCAATTTTCACTATACTTTCCGTGAAAATCTTGTGTATTTTTTCCGACCTATCCGAAAATCGTGCAAAATTTCGTCATTTTTGAGGTTTTCTGCATGGTTTCGCCCTTAAAAAATATACAAAGGTCTTGTCTCAAAGCAGCGGTCCGTCCGCCGTCCCGGCCGCAGCCGGAGGCCCCATATTTCGCGAAAAATTTTTCTTGCAATGCCGCCCCGTTTATGCTATAGTAGTTAGGCAATCAAGTTGCAGGTGTAGTTCAATGGCAGAATGTCAGCTTCCCAAGCTGAACACGAGGGTTCGATTCCCTTCACCTGCTCCAAAATGTGTTGATGAAAAAGATGCACAGCAGAAACGCCACACGAAAGTGTGGTGTTTTTGCGTTATAAAGAGAAAATAGCAGGAAAGAAAGCGGAAAAGTTGAAAATCAAAAGAGTGTAGCGCGTTTCCCCAAAGTAATGGTTCGGAGGGATGCAAGCGGACCCATTTTGCCATGAAGGCGACTCGAACCCTCCGCCTCTCCCTGCTTTCCCACAAGCCCCCTGTGGCCTGCCGAATGTCTCGCAGACCACAGGGGCTTTTTTCATTCCCTGCCATGGCGGCCATTTGGTGCTTATGCTTCGTTTGTCCGGCATTCCTTGTTGGTCTTGGTAATAGCTTTCCTTCTGCTTTCCGGCTATACTTGCTCTACCACCAGAAAGGAGGCCGACAAAATGGCGGAAACAAAGAACTTATGTGCTCAAATCGATCTGGCCCTCCATACGAAGGTATCTGAGGAAAAGGAAAAAGCGGGCCAGACCACCAGCCAGTACATCACCCGACTATCTCAAGAGATTCAGGCAAAATCTTTCACAGAAAAACGGTCTTTCTTCGAAGCCCGCGGATTGGCTGCGGCGCGCTGGCGGTACCCTTTATACCGCTCGGCCCGCTTTGCGTCGCGTGTCCTATAAAGGGCCGCCGCGAGGGTGCGCCCCGGTGACACATCCCGAGCCTGAGCCTCCCACTCCTTTTCTTTCCCAGCCCAATAGTGATAGGGGGTAAAGTACCCATAGGTTTGATCGGCATACGGATCGTCCGCATAGCCGTACAGGAAATCCAGCCAGGACTGCTGATGCAACACTTTGCCGGACAATTCCTTTTGCTGGGCGAGGGGGAGATCATCCGCATCCAGGATCTCCTGCCCCAGGGCGTCCAATTTCTTGTTGTGAATACGCAACTGCTTGTTGGCGGCCTCCGGGGTGATCCACTGCTCCCAATATTTCAGCCACTTCTGGCTGGACGCCAGCTGCTTT
>CASEKM010000092.1 GCA_949288405.1 uncultured bacterium
AAGCTGACCATCCTCCGGGTGTTTATGATCCCGGTGTTTCTGCTGGTGCTCTATCTGGATGTGCCCAGCGCCAACTACTGGGCCCTGGCCATCTTTGTGATTGCCAGCCTGACCGACACCCTGGACGGGTACATCGCCCGCCACTACAACCAGACCACCGACTTCGGCAAGTTCATGGACCCCCTGGCGGACAAGTGTCTGGTCACCGCCGCCATGCTGTGGTTTGTGGAGATCGGCCAGATGCCCGCCTGGGCCCTGCTGGTGGTCATCATCCGGGAGTTCGGCGTGTCCGGTCTGCGGATGGTGGCGGCGGACAAGGGCAGGGTCATTGCCGCCGGCTGGTCGGGCAAGGTCAAGACCGCCTCCACCATGGTGTGCATTGTGCTCATGTTCCTGCCCATCCCGGCGGAGCTGAACCTGGCCTGTGTGGCGGTGATCGTGCTCACAACCATCTACTCCGGCGTGGAGTATTTTGTCAAGAATCGGGACGTGATCTCGGAAATCAAGTAAAAGTGTTCAGGCAGGGCCGTATAAACGGCCCTGCCCTTTTTTACACAAAAATTTCAGAAATTGTGCAGCCTTTTCCCCCGGAATCCCGTGTAATAAGTAAAGAGAAAAAGGAGGCGAGGGTATGGAACGGGAGGAGGCGGAGCGGCTGGTGGCCCAGTACGGCTCCGCGGTGTACCGCCTGGCCTACGCCCGCACGGGGAGCCGGGAGGACGCGGAGGACGTGACCCAGGAGACCTTTCTCCGACTGGTGCGCTCATCCCCGGTCTTTCAGGACGGGGCCCACGAGAAGGCGTGGCTGCTGCGGGTGGCGGCTCACTGCGCGGCGGATGTGTTCCGGGCCCCCTGGCGGAAGCGGGACCTGCCCCTGGATGCGGCGGCCGGGGCGTCCGCGCCGCCCCCGGAGGAGCCGGACGGGAGCGTGCTCTCTGCGGTGCTGGCCCTGCCGGAGAAGTACCGGCTGCCGGTTCACCTGTTTTACTACGAGGGCTATTCCATCAAGGAGGCGGCGGCCATCCTGGGCCGGCGGGAGGGCACCGTGCGGGCGCAGCTCACCCGGGCCCGGGCCATGCTGCGGGAGAGATTGGAGGCGGAGCGCACATGATGGAACAGAAATACCGGCGGGAGATGGACCGGGTGGAGCTGTCCCCGGACCAGCGCGCCCGCATTGTCCAGGCCATGGTGGAGGAGCCGCCCCGGAAACAGCGACGGCGGCCCCCGGTGCGGCTGCTGATAGCGGCGGCGCTGGTGTGCGGTGCGCTCACCACTTCGGCCCTGGCCCTGTCTCCCGCCCTGCGGGACTATCTGGCCCAGGCCCTGGGCAGCTTCACCTCCTACAGCCAGGAGCCGGAGGGGGCTGTGGCGGCGGACGAGAAGGTGGAGGTTCGGGTGGTGTCGGCGGTGACCGACCAGTACCGGATGAAAATTTTTGTGGAGGCCCAGGACCTGACTGGGGAATATTTTACCGACGACCGCATCCTTATGTGGTGGAAGATTCCGCGGGAGTGGGGAGGTGCGAGTGTTTCTTCCGTGCCCTATGCCATCGCCTACGACCCGGAGACCCACACCGCCCTCTTTGAGCTGGACATGAGCGGGTACCGGCGGGCGGAGGTAAACGAGGAGCTGGAACTGACGGTAGATTGGATTCAAGCTGGGCAGATGGAAGTGGAGACCACGGAGGCCCTGCCGGTAGAGCTGCTGTCCGACCAGTACCTGGAGACCATGACCCTGGACAACGGGAACCTGGTTCTGGTCCCCGAGCAGACCCCCGCGGAGCTGGAGGGAACGGACCTGTTCCGCCTGTCCTCCCTGGGCTTTGCCCCGGACGGGACCCTCCAGGCGATTTTTGAGCTCTCCCAGGAGCTGGCGGAGGACGACAGCATCCTGCTGGGGAAGAATGAGCTCTCGTTTACAGCCCTTGTGGACGGCGAGCTCCCCTTTGGCGAGGATACGGAGTGGGAGCACTACTCCTTCACCTGGAACGGAAGGCCCTATGTGGGCTGCGGTCAGAAAATGCCGTTGACTGACAAAGACCGGGTGACACTGAGCAATGTGTCCGGGGGGCTGACGAGACACATTTCGGGCCCCTGGACCATCTCCTTCCCGGTGGAAAACATTCCGATGAAAGAAATCGAACTCACCGGAGACATCGGAGAGTGGTCTTATCCCACCACGTTTGCCATCAGTCCCTTGGGGGCCATGATGACTGGGAGCATCGACGTGGGTTCCTGGGGCAACGGGCCCTTCGCGGTAATTTATGAGGACGGGACCCGGTTTGAGAATGTTACGGTGAGACACGGCATCTTTACCCCTGGGGAGCTGTGCGTCCTGGGCAACTGGGAGTTCACCGAGCCCCTGGACCTGGACCGGGCTGTCGCGGTGGAGATCTGGAACTGGCACATCCCCCTCACCGGCCCGGAGGCGGGCGTGGTGCGGCCCAAGTAAAAAATCGCGGTCCCCGGAGGAATTTCCTCCTGGGGCCGCGCCTTGTCTGAAAAAGTTCTCCTTCCCTGCAAATACCCAGTTGACAGGAGGGCAAAATCTGATATAATAATTCCCTGTAAAATTGAATCCCCTTATCAAGAGCGGCGGAGGGAACGGCCCGATGAAGCCCGGCAACCTGCACAGTGGGACCCACTGTGCAAGGTGCTAAATCCGGCGGCAGTGTATCGAAAGATGAGGACGCGAAACATGCAGAACGCTCCGCCGCGGCGGGGCGTTTTTTCGCCTCAAATCAGAGAAAGGAACAAATGTATGGCAAAGAGACTGTTTACTTCTGAATCCGTCACCGAGGGACATCCCGACAAGATCTGCGACCAGATCTCCGACGCGGTGCTGGACGCCATCCTGGCCCAGGACCCCCAGGCCCGGGTGGCCTGTGAGACCACGGTGACCACCGGCCTGGTCCACGTGATGGGCGAGATCACCACCAGCTGCTATGTGGATATCCCCAAGATCGCCCGGGACGTGGTGCGGGACATCGGCTATGACCGGGCCAAGTTCGGCTTTGACTGCGACACCTGCGCCGTCATCACCTCCATTGACGAGCAGTCCCCCGACATCGCCCTGGGCGTGGACAAGTGCCTGGAGGCCAAGGAGGGCGCCCAGGACGACGGCCTGGACAACGGCGCCGGGGACCAGGGCATGATGTTCGGCTACGCCTGCGACGAGACGGCGGAGTATATGCCCCTGCCCATCTCCTTGGCCCACAAGCTGGCCCGGCGGCTGGCCCAGGTGCGCAAGGAGGGACTGGTGACCTATCTGCGCCCCGACGGCAAGACCCAGGTGACCGTGGAGTACGACGAAAACGACAAGCCCCTGCGGGTGGACGCGGTGGTGGTCTCCACCCAGCACGGCCCCGAGGCGGAGCTGGAGCAGATCCGGCAGGACATGATCGACCTGGTCATCCGGCCCACCATCCCCGCCAGCCTCATGGACAACGACACCAAGATCTATGTGAACCCCACCGGCCGCTTTGTGGTGGGCGGCCCCCAGGGCGACTCCGGCCTCACCGGGCGGAAGATCATTGTGGACACCTACGGCGGCTCCGCCCCCCACGGCGGCGGCGCCTTCTCCGGCAAGGACCCCACCAAGGTGGACCGCTCCGCCGCCTACGCCGCCCGCTGGGTGGCCAAAAACGTGGTGGCCGCCGGTCTGGCCGCCCGCTGCCAGGTGCAGCTGGCCTACGCCATCGGCGTGGCCAAGCCCGTCTCCGTGCGGGTGGACACCTTCGGCACCGGGACCGTCTCCGACGAGCAGCTGTCCGATATGGTGGAGGCCGCCTTTGACCTGCGCCCCGCCGCCATCATCCGGGACCTGGACCTGCGCCGCCCCATCTACCGCCAGCTGGCCGCCTACGGCCACTTCGGCCGGGACGACCTGGACCTGCCCTGGGAGAAGACCGACCGGGTGGACGCCCTGCTGGCCCAGCGGGTGTAATTTGAATCGAAAAACAGAGAGAGGCCCAGCGGCTATGCCGCTGGGCCTCTCCCGTTCACTGCGCTCTGCCGGCTCAACCCTCCAGGGCGGAGCCCCGGTCGAACTGGCGGTAGTAGTCCTTGATCAGGTTCATAAAGGTGCGGGCCGCCGGAGAGAGGAAGCCGTTTTTCTGATAGACCAGCGCCATGGGACAGGTGAGCGGGGGCTCCCCCACAGTGAAAAAGGAGAGCCGCTCCATATAGGGGGTGCGGCGGATGCCGCTCTCCTGAAGGAAGGTGAAGCCCATGTTCTCCGCCACCAGGTTGATGGCGGTGGTGTTGTTGGTGGTGGTGAGGATGTTCACCGGCTCCACGCTCTGGACGCTGAACATATTGTACAGCAGCTTGGACAGGCGCCAGTCCCCGGGGAGCATCATCAGCCGCTCCCGCTCCAGCCGCCGCAGGTCCCCAAAGGGCAGCGGGCTGTCCCAGGGGCTCTCCTGGCCCCGGACCAGCGGGTGGTCCCGGTGAGCCACCAGCAGGACCCGCTCGTGCATCACCAGCTCATAGCTCAGC
The DNA here is from genome assembly GCA_949288405.1 of uncultured bacterium. Lineage (GTDB taxonomy): Bacteria > Bacillota > Clostridia > Oscillospirales > Oscillospiraceae > Lawsonibacter. Next base: position 4,500 of record CASEKM010000092.1, read on the forward strand.
TCCGTCAGGTCGCTGGGAATGTGCATCAGGCAGAAGTCGGTGACGCTGCTGGCCGCCAGGTCCCCCAGCTGGGGCACCGGCGCCTCGTGGAGGACCACCTGGACCTCCGGGTAAAACTGGACGAACCGGGGCAGGATGTCGGGCAGAAGGATGGACCCCCTCCAGGTGGACACCCCGATGTGGAGCTGCTGGGGCTTCTGAGTCTGTAAATTCCGCAGGTCGCTCTCCAGCTGCCGGTCCAGATAGTCCTGCCGCTCCAGGTAGGCGTAAAACAGCTCCCCCGCCGCGGTCAGGCGCAGCGGAGTGTGGGAGCGGTCCAGCAGGGTCACCCCCAGATTGGACTCCAGCTTGGCCAGATACTGGCTCAGATAGGGCTGGGACAGGTAGAGCCGGTCGGCAGCCTTGGAGATGCTGTGCTCCTTGACAATGGCGAGAAAATATTCAGGATTTTTCACAAACATGAGCGCACGCCCCCCAACAGACATCTGAATGTTCCCATCATACCATGAAACGGAGAAAAAAGAAATGGGAAATGGAAGATCCCATCCGCCAAAGCTCAGGGGATTTTGTATGACAAGAGCCCCTTGCCCCCGCCCCGCCCCTGTGGTACACTGGAAAAAAACGAGGAGGGAGCCTTATGACCCAAACCATGCGCGCGGTGGTGTACCAGAGGACCGGCCTGTTCACCCTGGAGGAGCGGCCCGTCCCCCGCATCCGGACCCCCACGGACGCCATCGTCCGGGTGACGCTGGCCTCCATCTGCTCCAGCGACCTGCACATCAAGGGCGGATTTGTACCGAAAGCGGTGCCGGGGACCATCGTGGGCCACGAGTTTGTGGGCGTGGTGGAGGAGATCGGGGCACAGGTGCGCACCGTAAAGCCCGGCGACCGGGTGGCCGTCAACGTGGAGACCTTCTGCGGCCACTGCTTCTTCTGCCAACGGGGCTTTGTGAACAACTGCACCGACCCCAGCGGCGGCTGGGCCCTAGGCTGCCGCATTGACGGGGGACAGGCGGAGTATGTGCGGGTGCCCTACGGGGACAACGGCCTGACCAAGATCCCGGAGGGCGTCACCGACCGCCAGGCCCTCTTCACCGGGGACATCCTGTCCACCGGCTACTGGGCCGCTCAGATCGGAGAGATCCAGCCGGGGGACACGGTGGCGGTACTGGGGGGCGGCCCCACCGGCCTGTGTACCATGATGTGCGCCCGGCTGTACCGCCCCGCCCACATTCTGGCGGTGGAGCCCGACCCGGCCCGCCGGGCCCTGGCCCTTGCCCAGGGCTGGGCGGACCAGGCAGTGGAGCCCGGGCCCCGGGCGGCGGAGCTTCTGGCCCGGTGGACCGACGGCCGGGGAGCCGACGTGGTATTGGAGGCCGCCGGCGGGCGGGACACCTTCCAGACCGCCTGGCAGCTGGCCCGTCCCAATGGGACGGTCGTGGTGGTGGCCATGTATGAGGAGCCTCAGCTCCTCCCCCTGCCGGACATGTACGGCAAAAACCTGACCTTTAAGACCGGGGGGGTGGACGCCTGTCACTGTGGGGAGATTTTAGAGCTCATCGCGGCGGGCAGGCTGAACGCCGAGCCCCTGATCACCCACACCTACCCTCTGGACCAGGTGATGGAGGCATACGACCTGTTTGAACAGAAGGGGGACGGCGTGCTGAAAATTGCCGTCCAGCCGTAAAAAAGCCCGGCGGGGCGCGTCTTAAGAAGGCGCGTCCCGCTGGTTTTGTGTGCAGAAATTAAAACTGCCCCAGATCCCGCACCACCGCCGAGGCCAGCACCAGTCCGGCGGCGGCGGGGACGAAGGAGATGGAGCCGGGGGTGTCCCGGCGGGCGGCCGTCCCGGGGCGGGTGTCCCCGCCCGCCGGGGCCTCCGCCTGGGCGAGGCGGATGGGGGTGCGGGGCTCCTCGGTGGAGTAGACCACCTTCAGGTG
>CASEKM010000093.1 GCA_949288405.1 uncultured bacterium
TCCGCCGTCTGCGGACGGCGGGTGACTTTCTGGACGGCCAGAAAGTCACCAAAGAGCCGCCAAGGGGTGGACTCAGGATGGGCGCTCCGCGCCCATATTCATCCACCCCCTGGACCCCCGTTTACGGGGGCCCCTCCTGAGAGGTTCAGCGAAATTTCCGGCGCGCAAAAATCTGAGTGGCTGGTCTAAATCCCCGCCGGGCCACTGGGCCCTGGGTTTTCAAAAATTGCGGCCGGCGCGTCCCCGCTTCTGCGCCTGGCTCTGCCGAACCAACGCTCCGGATTCGTTTTCCGCCGTAGGGGAGGGGCTTGCCCCTCCCGCAATGCCTTCCCTTTTAGGGACCGACTCCCCCTGTCAAAGGGAGATGGCCGAAGGCCAGACGGATGAGGGGCAGTCTACGGAGCAAGCATCGTCAGAAGAATCCCGTAGGGCGGGGGCTGAAGGTGAATCGGCCGAAGGCCGAGAGAAGCCACCCTGGGGTGTGCCCCCGCCGCCATAGTTCGGAACGCAATCCGTTAACCGGCGGGCCGGTCTGGGACCGGCCCCTACGGCGTTCACCGGACAGGCTTTTGTATTTTTGTAGGGGCGGCACACTGGGCCGCCCGTCCACGCAGGTCCTACGGCATCCGCTCCCGGGTCTCGCTGCGGCCCATTAAATAATCTAAACTTACATCAAAAAAATCTGCTAATGCACATAACTTTGGGACATCTGGGAATCCGCGTCCCTGCTCATAGCACCGGTATCCTCCATCAGAGAGCTTCAAATAGAGGGCCATGTCATGCTGCTTCAAATCACGCTCAATTCGGAGCATTTTCAATCGTTTTGAAAATTTGTCCATGGGCACCCCTTTCGCTTGACATGAGTATCAGTTTAATTTATACTAATATCAATTAAACTGATACAGGAGGTATTTGAACCTATGAATCAACAGTTTAAAACCATATTCCTGGACAATCCAGAAATCCCAGAACAAATCTACCGGTTCTGCCAGGGCATCCCGGAATATGTCCAGGCCCGAGAGGAGTATTACGCCCTGGTCCAGGAGCTGGAGGCGGCCATGGGCCGGCAGTGGTATTTTACCTTTGAGGCCCGGCTGAATCAATACTGGGCCTGGGAAAACCGGGCGCACTACCTGTTCGGCCTGAACCTGCGGCGGGAGATCTTGGAGGGGTTTCAGGGGCAGGGGTGAGGGCGGCGCACCCTGCAACCCGCTGCGGCGGGAGGGGCAAGCCCCTCCCCTACGGCATAACCGAAACCGTGGTGGAACAGGGGCGCGCTGTGCGCGTCCAAACGCTGGCTCCCCCCCTTGCGGGGGAGCTGTCGCGGCGCAAGCCGTGACTGAGGGGGGTAGGAACTCACCGCCCGCTCTTCCCCCTCCGTCTGGCCTGCGGCCAGCCACCTCCCCCGCGAGGGGGGGAGGCTCTCGGGCGGCCACATGGGGCCGCCCCTACAAAAGAGCCGGGCAATTCCCGTTCGTCACCCTCATCCGCCCCCTTCGGGGGCACCTTCCCCCTGGAAGGGGGAAGGCTTGCGGGCGACCGCAAGAGTCGCCTCTACGGCGTATTCTGCACCGGGAGCGATGGCTCGGCAAAGTCAGGCGCCGTTTTGGAATCGCAGTGGCGGCAATTTTTGCTTACCCAAGCCCCAGTGGGCCGGGAGGAATCGCAAACAGCCACTCAGATTTTGCGCGCCGGAAGGGTTCTGCCTGACCGAAGGGGTAACCCTCGTAACGGGGGACCGGGGGTAAGCGGTCCTGTGGACCTAGGCGGAGCGTTAGCGGAGCCGTAGTCCACCGGCCGCGTCCCCCGGCGATTCTTTGGTGACTTTCTCATCGCTGAGAAAGTCACTCGCCCCGCAGGGCGAAACCCTGCAAAACGGCGCGCCGAGGTCGTCGCGCCCTACACAGCCCCTTTATCCGCTCCAGGTAGAAGGTTTGAGAAGGGCGGCGAAACTCCCCTACGAAGAAAAGCTCACCCTCTCATAGCCTCCAACAAAAACGGATTATACCGCCGCTCCTGCTCCAGGGTGGAGGTGCGGTCGTGGCCGGGGCACACGTGGAAGTTTCCCTCCAACTCCCCCAGCCGCTTCAGGGAGGCCATGATCTGCTCATAGCTGCCCCCCCGCAGGTCGGTGCGGCCGCAGGAGCCGCAGAACAGGGTGTCCCCGGTGAACAGCACATCCCCCACCCGCAGGGTGACGGAGCCGGGGGAGTGGCCGGGGGTCTCCATCACGGAGATGGTGAGCCCCCCCAGGGCGAGGGTGTCCCCCTCCCCATAGTTGTGCAGGTCCTTCACCTGTCCCGCCAGGGGGTACAGGGTGGAGCCCGCCCCGTTGGCGTCCGCCCGGTGGATGTACACCTGGGCGGCGGGGAACTGCTCCTTCAGACCAGGCACCCCGGTAGTGTGGTCGTAGTGGCCGTGGGTGAGGAGGATGTACTCCACCTCCACCCCGTCCTGCCGGAGGACCTGGGCGATTTTGTCCGCCTCGTCCCCGGGGTCGATGACGGCGGCCTTTCGGGTCTCCTCGTCCTCCAGAATGTAACAGTTGGTGCCGATGGGGCCCACCTGCATCATCTTTACCTTCATTGTAAACACCACGTTTCTTCTTTAGAGTGAAGAGTGGGTGACCGGCCCGTCGTTGACGGACGCCACCTGCATGTCCGCGCCGAACTCCCCGTGCTCCACCTGGAAGCCCCGGGCGCGGCAGGTCTCCATGAAGCGCTCATAGAGGGGGATGGCCACGTCGGGCTTGGCGGCCCCGGTGAAGCCGGGGCGGCGGGAGGAGGTGTCGGCGTACAGGGTGAACTGGGACACCACCAGAAGGGCGCCCCCCACCTGCTCCAGGTTCAGGTTCATCTTGCCGTTCTCGTCCTCGAACACCCGGAGATTGCAGATCTTCTCCGCCAGCTTGTCGGCCACCGCCTGGGTGTCGTCGGGACCCACCCCCAGCAGGACCAGATAGCCCTTCTCAATGGCCCCCACCGTGTTTCCGTCAATAGCAACGGAGGCGGAGGATACTCTTGTGACTACTGCTCTCATGTCACTGCTCCTTCATTGACTTTTCTTTTACCATGCCATCAAAGCGACGAATCCGCCGGTCATCACGGCCAGAGCCAGCCCGGCCACGGCGCGCCGAGTCGTCGCGCCCTACGTCCTCGCATCGGGTACGTTGGCTCACCAAACTCAGGCGCCGAGCTTGAACCGCACCATCAGCATTTTTTGCAAACTCAGGGCCCAGTGGCCCGGCAGGAATTTAGAGTGTCACTCAAATTTTGCGCGCCGGAAGGATTCTGCCCACTTTAAGGGGGAATCCCCGTAAATGGGGTCCGGGGAAAGGCGACTATGAGCACAAAGTGCTCATCGGAGCCGTCCCCGGTGGCGTTTTGCCTACTTTGCCGCCGCGGGCAAAGTAGGTCGCCGCCCGCAGGCGGCGAAATCCCCCTGCAAAAAAGATCACTTTCCCGACACCCGCGCCACCTGATAGACCCCCTGGATGTTGTTGAGCTTGTTGATGACCCCATTGAGCTCGTCCTTGTCCTTGACCTCCACCTCCACATAGATGGTGGCGTAGCCGTCGGGCATGGCCCGGGCGGACAGGGTGGTGACCTTCACCTTGGCGGCGGACAGGGCCATAGCCACGTCCAGGGTCAGGCCGTCCCGGTCCTTGGAGGAGAGCTCCAGAGCGGTCCGGTAGTTGGGCAGCTTGCCATCCACCCAGGCCACCCGCACCCAGCGGGAGGCCTCCTCGGGCTTGCGCCTCTCCGGGGCGGCGTTGGGGCAGTCGGCCCGGTGGACGGACACGCCGTAGCCCCGGGTGATAAAGCCCACCACCGGGTCGCCGGGGACGGGGGTGCAGCACTTGGCGAACTTCACCAGGCAGTTGCCCAGCCCCTCCACGATGATGCCCGAGTCGGAGTGCTTGTTGGAGCCCTTGAGCTGGAGGGGGTCCACCGTATTGTTGGCGGTGGAGCCGGGGACGATGACGCTCTCGGCGGTGGTGCGGGCGGCGGCCGCCGCCTTCTCCGCCTTCAGGCGGCCCAGGCGCAGCAGCTCGTCCTTGATCCGGGCCACGCTCTTCACGGCGGTGGTGCCGCCGTAGCCGATGGAGGCGTACAGCTCGTCCAGGGTGCCGAAGCGCACCTTCCGCAGCACGTTGGGCAGCACGTCCTCCGCCGTGATGGCGGACAGGGAGATCTTGGCGTGCTTCAGCTCCGACTCGAACAGGGCGCGGCCGGTGGCAATGTTCTCCTCCCGGCGCTCCTTCTTGAACCACTGGCGGATCTTGTTCCGGGCCTCGTTGCTCTTGGCGATCTTCAGCCAGTCCCGGCTGGGGCCCTTGGCGGACTTGGAGGTGAGCACCTCCACGATCTCGCCGTTTTGCAGCTGGTAGTCAAAGGGGACCATCCGGCCGTTCACCCGGGCCCCCACCATGCTGTTGCCCACGGCGGAGTGGATGGAGTAGGCAAAGTCGATGGGGGTGGCTCCGGCGGGCAGGCTCTTCACGTCCCCGTTGGGGGTAAACACGAACACCTCGTCGGAGAACAGGTCCACCTTCAGGGTGCGGACGAATTCCTCCGCGTCGGTGTCCTGCTGGCTCTCCAGCAGCTTGCGCACCCACTCGAACTCGTGCTCGCTGCCCAGCTTCTTGTTGGCCATCCCCTGCTTGTACTTCCAGTGGGCGGCGATGCCGTACTCCGCCGTCTGGTGCATCTCCCAGGTGCGGATCTGCACCTCGAAGGGGATGCCCTCCCGGCCGATGACGGTGGTGTGGAGGGACTGGTACATGTTGGGCTTGGGGGTGCCGATATAGTCCTTGAAGCGGCCCAGCACCGGCTTGAACATGTCGTGGATACAGCCCAGCACGTTGTAGCACTCGGGGATGTCGTCCACGATCACCCGGAAGGCGTACAGGTCGAAGATCTCGTCCAGGGTCTTGTTCTGGGCGAACATCTTCCGGTAGATGGAGTAGGTGTGCTTCACCCGGCCGTAGACCTTGCAGCGGATGCCCTCCTGGTCCAGGCGCTGCTGGATGCGCAGCTGGATGGAAGCCAGGAACTCCTCGTGGGCGGCGGAGCGCCGGGCCATCTCGTCCTCGATCTCCTTGTAGCCCACCGGGTCCAGATACCGCAGGGACAGGTCCTCCAGCTCCCACTTGAGCTTCTGCATGCCCAGGCGATGGGCCAGGGGGGCGTAGATCTCCATGGTCTCCAGGCTCTTCTCCCGCTGCTTCTTGGGGGACTGGTACTCCATGGTGCGCATATTGTGGAGCCGGTCGCAGATCTTGATGAGGATCACCCGGATGTCGTGGGCCATGGCCATGAGCATCTTGCGCAGGTTCTCCATCTGCTCCTCTTCCTTGGAGACGTACTGCACCCGCGTCAGCTTGGTGACGCCCTCCACCAGGTCGGCCACCGAGGCGCCGAACTTCTTGGCGATCTCCTCGTGGGTGGCGCCGGTGTCCTCAATGCAGTCGTGGAGCAGGGCCGCGATCACCGAGTCCACGTCCAGCCCCAGGTCGGCCACGATGTCGGCCACTGCCAGGGGGTGGATGATATAGGGCTCGCCGCTCTTGCGCAGCTGCCCGTGGTGCTCCGTATCCGCGTAGGTAAAGGCCTCAAACAGGCGCTTGGTATCCAAATTGGGGGTATAGGAGGCCACTTTGTCCTCCAATGCCTGATAGCGCTCTAAAATTGGGTCCATACGATCACCTTTTTCTTAAATTCAGCCGCCGGCGGCGGCTAAATGCTATGTTTCCTGCATGGCCTCCCGCAGTTTTTTCAGGATGGCCGAGGCGTTCAGATCCACCTTGTGCTCCAGCCGGTGGAGGGTGATCTGCACCCGCCCCGACTGGTGTTCCATGGTGATGAGGCCCCGCTCCTCCATCACCTCCAGGCACACCAGGGTCCGGTTGGGCCGCTCGGTCTGCCCGCCGGAGCGGGCGGACTTTTGGGCGATGCGGGCCAGCGTGTCCTCCACACAGGACTGCCCGGCGCACTGGCGCTCCAGATAGCGCCACAGGCAGGCGAACTCCGCCCGGGAGGGCAGCAGGGACTGGGCCTCGTCGGGGGAGAGATGCTCCCCCCGGCGGTACTTCTCATAGATGGAGTGCTCCAGCTGGGCCCGGGTGAGGGCGTGGCGCAGGTCCACCACCTGGAGCTGTACCGAGCGCACCCCCCGGAAGTCGTTGATCTGGGGGTAGAAGGCCACATCCACCCGGCAGCCCGGGGCCAGGCCCAGCTCGTTTCCGTCCACCGAGAAGAAGATGGCGTCCAGGGGGACCCCCCTGGCCTCCAGCCGCAGCTTCAAATGCCGCCCCCGGCCCACCTGGGCGGCGCTGATCACATGGGCCCCGGTGAGGGCCAGCACCGGCCTGGGGTTGCCCGCCCCGCAGGGCTCCAGGGCGTCCAGGGCCTCCACCGCCTCCACGGTGAGCTCCTGGGGGAGCACCGCCGCGTCGATCTCCAGCTGGGAGGGGGGCTCCTCCCCCGCCCGCTCCTCCAGCACCAGCTGGCGCAGGCGGCGCTCCAGAGGCTCCAGGTTCTCCTCCTTCACGGTGAAGCCGGCGGCCAGGGCGTGACCCCCGAAGCCCTCCAGCAGGTCCTGGCACCGGGAGAGGAGCTCGAACAGGTTGACGCCCCCCCAGGAGCGGCAGGAGCCCTTGCCCATCCCCTGGTCCAGGCAGACCATAAAGGCGGGGCAGGCGTACCGCTCGGTGAGGCGGGAGGCCACGATGCCCACCACCCCCTGGTGCCAGTGCCCGTCGGAGAGCAGGATCACCCCCGACTGGGGGCGGCGCTCCAGCCGCTGGACGCACTCCTGAAAGATGTCGCACTCAATGGCCTGCCGCTCCCGGTTCAGGGCGCACAGCTCCTGGGCCAGGGCGGCGGCCCGGCCCGGGTCCTGGGTGAGGAGCAGCTCGGCGGCCAGATTGGCCTGCCCCATCCGCCCCGCCGCGTTGATCCGGGGGGCCAGGGTGTAGCCGATGGACACGGAGGTCACCGGCTTGTCCCCCAGGCCGGCCTCCTCCATCAGCTGCGCCAGCCCCACCCGCCTGGGGTGGGCCAGGGCGGCCAGCCCCGTCTGGACGATGGTCCGGTTCTCCCCGGTCATGGGCATCACGTCGGCCACGGTGCCCACGGCGGCCAGGTCGGCGTACGCCCGGAACACCGCCGCCGCCCGGCGGGGACCCGCCGCCGCCATGGCCAGCTTCAGGGCCACCCCCACCCCGGCCAGCCCCTTGAAGGGGTAGGGACAGTCGGGCCGGTGGGGGTCCACCACCGCCGCCGCCTGGGGCAGGGCCTGCTTGCACTCATGGTGGTCGGTGACCACCACGTCGATCCCCAGCGTCCGGGCAAATTCCACCTCCCGGGCGGCGGTGATGCCGCAGTCCACGGTGACGATCAGGGTGACGCCCCGCCCGGCCAGATGGGAGACCGCCTCCTGATTGAGGCCGTAGCCCTCCTCCAGCCGGTCGGGGATATAGGGCTGCACCCGCCCCCCCAGCCGGGTGAGGCAGTCGGTGAGCAGGCAGGTGGCGGTGATGCCGTCCACGTCGTAGTCCCCGTAGACGGCGATGCTCTCCCCCGTCTCCAGGGCCCGCAGGACCCGGGAGACGGCCCTGTCCATGTCCCGCAGGAGCATGGGGTCCAGCAGGGGCTCCTCCCCCGGGGCCAGCAGCTTGCGGGCCTGCTCCGGCTCCGTCACCCCCCGGGCGGACAGGACGGCCGCCAGCAGAGAGGGCACGCCGGCCGCCTCCAGCCGCCCGCGCCCCTCCGGGGCGGGGTGGGCGATCTTCCACTGTTTGTACCGCACGGCCGGTCACCTCCTCTCTCCGCGCCGCTCCAGCCCGACAGGTATACTGGGGCAGTATCAGAAGATATTATAGCATAGTTTGGTGAAATGGTACAAGTAAAAAAAGCGGGACCGGCCCAAAGGCGGAAAAACGCCATGGCGGGCGGCTCCGGGCCGCTCCCATGGCGTCTGTCTCCTATATGCGGGACCGCTCCCAGGGCAGGCAGGCGCTCCCGCCGCCCGGTCCCACCCCCTCCGGCGGGAGCAGATTCATCACCGACACCTCAAAGGCGGTGCGCTCCTCCGTCCGGTCCCCCAGGTTTTTGGTGTAAGTACGGCTCTGAAGGCGGCCATCCAGGGCCAGGGCGCCCCCCACCTCCATCCCCCCGCACAGGTGGGCCAGGCTCCCCCAGGCGATGCAGGGCAGATAGTCCGCCCGTCCGTACCGCCGGTTCACCGCCAAGATCATGTCGCAGATGGTCCGCCCCAGGGGGGTGGACCGCAGGCTGGGGGGCTTGCACAGCGTGCCGGACAGGATCAGCCGGTTCTCGTCCTCCCCCTCCTCCGGCACCAGCTCCCGGGCCAGCACGCTGATGACCAGCCGGCTCCCCACCCCCGAGCGGTTGTTGAAGGTGCGCACCTCCCCCCGGACGGTGACCGCGTCCCCCCGGCTCAGCCCGCCGCAGCCCTCCAGCAGGGCCCGGGGGGCCATCACGTTCAGCTGGTCCGCCGCCCCGGACAGGCGGCTGACCGACAGGGGGAAGGAGAAAAATTCCACCCCGTGGTTGCAGTGGGAAAAGGCGGGCGGGTGGGCGGCCCGGCCGTGGAGGACCATGCGGTTCACGTCCGTCCCGGTCTGCTTCATCCTGGATCACACTCCCAAACTCGTTTGTTCCCCCTATCTATATGAGCCCCGCCGCCCCGGTATGTCCCAAACCACCTTGTTCCTCCGGCATAAAACGATGGCCTGTACCAAACCCGGTACAGGCCATCGCTTCCGCATCTGTATGTTGTTTACCGGCCAAAGCCGCCGCCCCGGCCGCCGCCGAAGCCGCCCCCGCGGGAGAAACCGCCTCCCCGGGCG
>CASEKM010000094.1 GCA_949288405.1 uncultured bacterium
TTGTCGGGCATGCAGTGGCGGACCACCGCCTCGGCCACGCCGCCGGTGGTGCCGTAGATGGTGCCCGCGCCGGAGCCCAGGCCGAAGGGCAGGTCGGGGGCCTCCAGGTCCAGCTGGGGCAGCTGGATGCCCGACTCCTTGATCATGTTGATGATCTCCTGGGTGGTGAGCACCAGGTCCACATCGGGCTTGCCCCCGTGCTGGAACTGGGGCCGGGCGGCCTCCATCTTTTTGGCGGTGCAGGGCATGATGGCGATGTGGAAGGTGGTGCGGCCGTCCTCGGCGTCCTTCTCCTGGTAGTGCTTGCGGACGATGGAGGCGAACATCTCCATGGGGGACTTGCAGGTGGAGATATTTTTCAGGTACTTGGGGTTCTCAAACTCCAGGTACTTCACCCAGGCGGGGCAGCAGGAGGTGAACATGGGGAAGGGACCCCCGTTCTCCAGCCGGGCCAGGAACTCCTCCGACTCCTCGATGGTGGTGAAGTCGGCCCCGAAGGTGGTGTCGTAGATCTCGTCCACCCCCATGTACTTCAGGGCGGTGACCAGCTGGTCCAGCACGTTGGTGCCCGCGGGCAGGCCGAAGGCCTCGCCCACCGCCACTCGGACCGCCGGGGCGATCTGGACCACGGTGCGCACCTTGGGGTCGTGGATGGCCCGCCAGGCCTTGCCGATCTGGTTATAGACGGTGATGGCGCCGGTGGGGCACACGGCGGCGCACTGGCCGCAGCTGATGCAGTGGGTCTCGGACAGCTTCCGGCCGAAGGCGGGGGACACCCGCATGTTATAGCCCCGCTGGGCGAAGTCGATGATGTCCATGCCGATGGTCTCGCCGCACATGCGCACGCAGTCGCCGCACAGGATGCATTTGCTGGGGTCCCGGACCACGGCGGGGCTGCTGTCGTCCAGATGGGACTCCTCCCGGCTGTCCCCGAAGCGCACCCGGCGCACGCCGAAGCGCATGGCCAGCTCCTGCAGGCGGCAGTCGCCGCTCTTCTCGCAGGTGGTGCAGGAGCAGTTGTGGCTGGCCAGCAGCAGCTCCAGGATCATCCGCCGGTGCTTCAGCAGCCGGGCGGTGTTGGTGCGGATGGACAGCCCGTCCCGGGGCTTCATGGAGCAGGAGGTCTCGATCTTCCCCCGCTCGTCCTCCACCACGCACATGCGGCAGGCGCCGTAGACCGACAGGTCGGAGTAGTAGCAGAAGGTGGGCATCTCGATGCCGGCCTTACGGATGACGGAGAGCACGTTGGGCTCGCCGTCGAAGGGGACCCGCTGGCCGTCGATGTACATGATTCCTTTGTTTGCCATACCGCTCACTCCTCCCGAATGGCGCCGAAGGGACAGCAGCCCCAGCACGCGCCGCATTTGATGCACTTCTCTGTGTCAATGACATGGGGCATCCGGATCTGGCCGGAGATGGCGTCCATGGGGCACTGGCGCATACACTTGCCGCAGCCCTTGCACAGCTCCGGATCGATCTGGAGCACCTTTTTCCGGCCGTTGCAGTGGGGGCAGTGCTTGTCCACCACGTGGGCCAGATATTCGTTGCGGAAATATTTCAGGGTGCTCTGCACCGGCTTGCAGGCGCTCTGGCCCAGGCCGCACAGGGCGGTCTCGGTGATGGTGTTGGACAGGGACTCCAGCAGGTCCAGATCCTCCAGAGAGCCCTCGTTGTTCACGATGCGGGTGAGGATCTCCAGCATCCGGCGGGTGCCCTCCCGGCAGGGGACGCACTTGCCGCAGGACTCGTTCTGGGTGAAGTTCATAAAGAACCGGGCCACCTCCACCATGCAGGTGTCCTCGTCCATGACTACCAGGCCGCCGGAGCCGATCATAGCTCCCACCTTCTTCAGGGAGTCGAAGTCCAGGGGCAGGTCCAGGTGCTCCTTGGTGAGACAGCCGCCGGAGGGGCCGCCGATCTGCACCGCCTTGAACTCCTTGCCGTCCTTGATGCCGCCGCCGATGTCAAAGATGACCTCCCGCAGGGTGGTGCCCATGGGCACCTCGATGAGGCCGGTGTTCACCACATTGCCGGTGAGGGCGAAGGCCTTGGTTCCGGGGCTCTTCTCGGTGCCGATGGACCGGTACCAGGCGGAGCCCTTCCGAATGATCAGGGGCACGTTGGAGAAGGTCTCCACGTTGTTCAGGACGGTGGGCCGGGCCCACAGGCCCTTCTCCACCGTGCGGGGGGGCTTGACCCGGGGCATGCCCCGGTTGCCCTCGATGGAGGCGGTGAGGGCGGAGCCCTCGCCGCACACGAAGGCGCCGGCCCCCCGGTTCACATGGAGGTGGAAGGAGAAGTCGGTGCCCAGGATGTTGTCCCCAAGAAACCCCATCTCCTCCGCCTTGGCGATGGCGGTCTTCAGCCGGGAGACGGCCAGGGGGTACTCGGCCCGGACGTAGATATAGCCCTCGTCGCTGCCGGCGGCCACGCCGGCGATGAGCATGCCCTCGATGATGGAGTGGGGGTTGCCCTCCATGATGGAGCGGTCCATGAAGGCGCCGGGGTCGCCCTCGTCGCCGTTGCACACCACATACTTCTTTCCGGGGGGCTGTGTGCGCACGCTCTCCCACTTGCGGCCGGCGGGGAAGCCGCCGCCCCCCCGGCCCCGCAGGCCGGAGTCGGAGATCTCCTTGCAGATCTCCTCGCCGGTCATCTCGAACAGGGCCTTCTCAAAGGCGGCGTAGCCGTCGTGGGCGATGTACTCGTCGATGTCCTCGGCGTCGGTGGTGCCGCAGTTCTCCAGCACGATCCGGTGCTGTCTCTTATAGAAGGGGATGTCCTCGTGCTTGGCATAGGACTTGCCGTCCAGCTGATAGAGCAGCCGGTCGATGACCTCCCCCTTCACCAGGGTCTTTTCGATGATCTCGTCGCAGTCCTCCACCTGCACATGGGTGTAGAGGATGCCGTCGGGCTCGATCTGGAGGAGGGGGCCCATCTCGCAGAAGCCGTGGCAGCCGCTCTTTTTCAGGTGGAGCTCCTTGCCCTTGGCGGGGGCCTCCACCTCTCCGTCCTCGTGGAGCAGGCCCACCCGGACCCGGACGCCCCGCTTCTCGCAGGCCTCCTTCAGATAGTCGTAAATGTTCAGGGAGCCGCCGGCGATGCAGCCGGTGCCGGCGCAGATGAGCACCTGCCGCTTCTGAGCCTCTAGGGCCCGCTTGTCCCGGATGCGGCGGACCTCAAACTGTTCCCGTGTGATATGATTGGCAGTTGTCATTGGGCCGCCTCCTCCTTCCGCAGGGACTCCAGCAGCTCGATGGCCAGCTCGGGAGTCATTTTCGAGTGGACCTGGTCATTTACCGTCATCACCGGGGCCAGTCCGCAGGCCCCCAGGCAGGCCACTGTCTCCAGGGTGAACAGGGCGTCGGCGGAGGTCTTCTGCTTGTCCTCCAGCTCCAGATACTCCCGGATGGCGTTGTAGATGGGCTGGGACTTGCGCACGTGGCAGGCGGTGCCGTCGCATACCTTGATGATGTACTTCCCCTTGGCCTCCAGGGAGAAGTTTTCGTAGAAGGTGGCCACGCTGTACACCTTGGCCACGCCGATATCCAGCTTCTGGGCGATGCGCTCCAGCACCTCGGGGCTGAGGTACTTGTATTCGGCTTGAATATCCTGCATAATGGCGATCAGGTGGTGGCGCTGGCAGCCGTAGGAGTCAATGATCTCCTCCACACGGTCCATAGAGATTCCGTTGGACATTGTATTCAACACCTCGTCTTTCCTGGTCAACGCCCAAATTGGGCAGGTTTCCCCACATAATACCATAATAATGGATGCAAGAATGGAAAGCTATTGGTCACTTTGCTGAATTATTGGCATAGCAAAGCGGGGGAGAAAATTTTCAATGAAAGAAATCATGCAAAATCCAGAGAAAAAGCGGGGGACAGGTGGGGAAAAATGGAGGCGGAAATGCAGAAAACAAATTTGACAGCTGTCCGGGGGCGCGGACATGAAATTTTCGACTGTTTGACCGTGAGAAGCAGTTTGTGGTAGGATAGAGAAAACGCCGAGTGCGGGCCCGCGGGCCCGAAAGGAGGAAGCCAATGGATTGGAACAACGTGCTGCCCACCCTCAGCCGGGGGCGGATCGACGCCCGGTTCGTACCCAAGGCGGAGGTGCTGCCGGTGGGGGCCAGCAGGTTCGGGGGGAGGCCGGATGTGCCCGCCGGCTTTGCCTGGCCGTATTTCGAGACGGACGCCTGTGACGATGAGACCGTGAAGCCGCGCCCTCTGGCCTTTCTGGCCCAGTTTGACTGCGGGCAGCTGTCCCATCTGGACCCGGAGGGCCTGCTGCCCAGGACGGGCCTGCTGTCCTTTTTCTATGAGCTGGACAGCATGCGGTGGGGCTTTGACCCCAAGGACGCGGGCTGCGCCCGGGTGTACTGGTTTGAGGGGGAGGACCTGGCCCCGGCGGAGTTCCCCCAGGACCTGCCGCCGGAGTCCCGCCTGCCCCAGCTGGCGGCGGAGCTGTCCGCCGGACAGGACGCCCCCGACTTCCACGACGCCTGTCTGGCCCTGGAGTACCCCTGGACCACCAACGATTACCGGGCCTTTGACCAGGCCCGGCGGGAGGGGGGCTTCCCCTACCCGGACAACCGCTCCCAGCTGCTGGGCTGGCCGGACATCATCCAGAGCAACATGACCCTCCAGTGCGAGCTGGTCTCCCGGGGCTATTACCTGGGCGGGACCTGGGACGGCGTCCCCCTGGAGGAGCGGGACGCCCTGCGCTGTCCCAGCGTCCGGGACTGGCAGCTGCTGTTCCAGCTGGACACGGTGGCGTCGGGGGACTTTGAGCTCATGTTCGGCGATTGCGGCCGGATCTATTTTTACATTCGCAGGGAGGACCTCCAGGCCCGGCGCTTTGACCGGGTGTGGCTGATCCTCCAGTGCTTCTGAACGGAGGAAACAGTTCCATGAACCTACAGTTTACATTTCGCGGCAGGACCCGCAACCGGGACGGGCTGCTCCGCGCCATCCAGCGCATTGCCCGGCGGGACGGAGATCAGATCGGCGCCTGGAAGGACGGGATGCGGCTGGTGCTGTGCCCCCTGGGCTACCTGGATATGACCTGGGAGCGGGAGAGCGGCCTGTTTGGCCAGTGGCAGATCAAGGGGGGATGCGACACCACCCCCGCCGGCCCCGGCTTCCACAAGGCGGTGGCCGACCTGGTCACCGAGCTGGCGAAGCGGGACCTGAAGGACGTTCAGGTGGACGACCCCACCGGCTACTGGGAGGACCGGGATTTTCAGCGCCTGGTCCGGGAGCACTATGACCCCTGGCTGGAGGGGGAGCTGCGGGGCGTCCTGTCCAAGCTGGAGCAGTCCCCGGAGAGCGTCCCCCTGTTCTGGGGGGAGGAGGGCTATCTCCCCCGGGAGGTGCCGGAGACGGTGTACACCCCCATGGGCCGCTTCTCCAAGGGGTGGCTCCAGGAGCGGCTGGACGGCGGGCGGACCCGGGAGCTGGCCCAGCGGATCTTCCTGTGGCCCAATGCGGCCAAGGACGCCCTCTACCACCGCAACGGCGCCATGAAGCGGATGTGGCAGGACTGCTGCTTTGCCCCCTCCGACCGGCACTACAGCGACGAGCAGGTCAACGGCTTTGTCCTCAACTGGCTGGAGCAGGCGGCCAAGATGGACCCCTCCCTCCCACTGCCCGTGTCCGCCTACCGGGAGCTGTGCATCATGGACGGGCGGGCCTTCAGCGTCCCGGAGGAGGCCCCCGAGCTGGAGGAGGAGTATGTCCCCGGCTACCACAAGGAGGAGCTGCTCCAGAGCTATGAGACCCTGTGGATCCCCCTCCCCGGGGTGTACCGCTACGAGTGGAGCGACGACGGCAAGGGGAACGCCGGCTGCATCTGGCTGGACGAGGACGGCGGCGGTCCCATCTGGCGGGTGAGCGCCTACCGCAGCCAGGACGGCGCGGCGGAGTGGAACGCCGACTTCTCAGAGCTCCGGGACGTGGAGACGATGGAGCTGGGGGACAAGGGCAAGGCCCGCTGGGGCTGGAAGGAGATCCCCAACAAGGCGGAGCCCGGCGAGCCCCTGAGCCAGCTGCTGGGTGAGGTGGCCGCCGGCGATGTGCTGTACGTGATCACCGTCACCTTCTCCGACGAGCAGGAGGAGGTCTACGACCGGCTCCGGCGGATGAAGATCATGCCCAAGGCAGAGTGAGAATAGGAACCCCCCGGCAAAGCCGGGGGTTCTTCCTATGCGGGCAAAGCCCTATGTTACTAGCGGCGCCTGCTGGCGCTTTTTGCGGTCTGTCAGCTG